>CAZSTY010000023.1:5525-10751 GCA_964609885.1 uncultured archaeon | reverse complement strand
ATCCTGCTCTCAAGCAGATGAAGAAGATGATGAAGGCTCTTGAGAAAGGGAAGAAGCTGCCCGAAATGGAGGTTCGTTCTCGGCAAGAGATAGTCACCGACCTGTTCGTCAGCAAGATACATGCCGTTGGCCTCGAGCCCTCTGCTGACTCTGGCTATGTCCCCGTTTCGCACACCCCGCTTGCCCGCTTCTTGAGGGAGTGCGGACTGGCTGATGATATGGTTGAGGCCATCATGGCCGGAATCTTTGAGGAGGAGTCCGAGGCCAGTGTCCGGGAGATCATTCAGGCTGCGGCTGAGACCCCCGACATCAATCTGACCTCTGAGGAGCTTGCGCAGGCTCAAGAGCTTGCTGTTGAAGAGTGGCGTCGGAAAAGAAAGGCGTCACTTGTGTGAGGCGTCAGACCAATGACAGAGCTTCTACACATGAAGGACAACTATCTGCGAGAGTTCGATGCCGAGGTTGTCGAAACTGGAGAGAACTACGTGGTCCTTGATCGGACGGCGTTCTATCCGGAGGGCGGCGGCCAGAGCGGTGACCGCGGCGTGCTGAATGACGGCACACATGAGGTCCGTGTCATTGACACAAAGAAGAGTGAGGGTGTCGTCCGTCACATTCTGGAATCACCCAGCCCGTTCGAGAAGGGCGCAAGAGTCCACGGGGTGTTGGACTGGGACTGGAGGTATGAGTGCATGCGCTTTCATACAGCCCAGCACGTATTGTCAAGGTACCTTCAGCTGAACCACGGGCTGGAGACCTACGGGAACATGATCAAACCCGGAAAGAGCAGGGCGGACTATCACCCCATTGATCATTTCACCGATGAGTTGAAACGCGAGGTTGAGGAGGGCGTCAATGCGATTCTTGCCCAGAATCTGGATGTGCGAATCGAATTCATGCCGCGTGATGAGGCCATCGCGTTTCTTCGCGAGAAGGGCTATCAGGTGCGCTATCTGGAGATGGTGCCCAAGTCCGTGAAGGAGTTTCGTGTTGTCATGGTGGGTGACTATGACGCGGCTGCCTGCGCGGGGACTCACGTTGCTAACACTCGCGAAATCGGTCGGATTCGGATTGGAAAGACCAAGAATGTGGGGGCTCGTAAACAGCGACTGTATTTCTCGTTGGAACCTCCCATATAGAACCACGTTCTCCTCATATAGCATCACGGCAACTCTTGATGGTCAGCTCAACCTAGGTGATCTTAGAAAGAGATGGTGTAAGCACAAAGAACGCCTCTCTAATTGCGGTTCGCGTAGGTTTATTTCATTTGCTTGACACAAAACACCAGATGCTTGTGACTGAAGTCACGTGAGTCTTCGCTCTCCATGGGATGGGAACATGACCGACCTGAGTAGGACGCGTATCGAGTTGGTGATCTCACACATTGTCAGGATGCTGACGGCTCAGGATGTGGTTCTGGCATATCTCCATGGTTCCTACGCGTCAGAAACCGCCACCCCGCTTAGCGACATCGACATTGCTATTCTTCTTGCGAAGGAGGTACCTCGGTCCGACTATGCCCGTATTCTGAGGGACTTGACGTTCGATCTCTCCCAGTTGATTCCTGACATTGAAGTAGATATCCAAATACTGAACCATGCCCCGGTTGAGTTTCGGTACAATGTGATTAAGGGCGGTCGCGTGATCTACTGCGCGGATGATAACATCAGAGCGTCATTTGAAACCCAGACATTGATTGAGTATCTGGATTTCAAGTATGCTCTAGACACGTACTATGCATACCTCAGCAGTCGACTTTCGAGAGGGGAGCGGCCATGATACCTATCGACTCGATTCGAGAGCGACTGTCTCGACTGGACTCCAGCCTCCGCGTACTGAGAGAGATTGCTTCTGTCGGACGGAATCGGATTGCCGGTGACCGTGTCTATCTCGGAGCGGCAAAGTTCTATCTCATTGAAGCCATCCAGATATGTCTGGACATCGGAAACGCTGTGATTGGCAGAATGGGGTGGGAAAAACCCTCATCCTACGCTAATGTCTTCGCAATCCTGTCCAGACACGGACTGCTTTCCACAGAACTTGCACAGCGCCTCTCGAAGATGGCGGCATTTAGAAACCGGCTCGTTCATAGCTACATGGACTTCGATGACTCGGTACTCTTGAGTATTCTTCAGTCTGACATTGATGATATTGTTGAGTTCGCGAAAGCAATCGATTTGAAAGTACTTGGAGTTTCATAGAACGTTTGCACCTCCTGTGTCATAATCTCGAACGTTCAGATTCGGGCCTTGTTGGTTGGCCTTTGGATTAGTGTGTGAGCCGGCGGCTCGAACAGGCAATGGGGGCGGCCTTCAGTGGCAAGAATCTCCAAGCAACTATCGAGAAACTCCTGTCAGTCTAGGTAAAGGTTTATTGCCTCTCTGTGGTCGTTGAGTGCCAGTGATCATCTTATGAAGGCTCTCGTACTCACCGCGGGCAAGGGGAACCGGCTCGCACCGCTCACCACTTCACGCTCGAAATCAATGCTCATGATTGCCGGCCGGCCTGTCTTGCGCTATATCATTGATAGCCTGAGGGAGAACGGCATCAAGGACATCGTTATGGTCGTGGGTCATGGGCGCGAGGAGATTATGGACACATTTCAACAGGGAGGGGACTATGGCGTCCGCATACGTTACGTTCTCCAGCACGAGCAGAAGGGCGTAGAACACGCGATGCTGACTGCTCGCGAAGAACTTGAGGACGACGACGAGTTCCTGATGATCAATGGTGATGTCCTCGTCGAGCCAGAGATGGTCTCACGCACAGTGACCAACCATGGTAACATGAACGCAGATGTCACGATGCTGGTGACTCTCGTCCCGAATCCCGAACAGTTCGGGACGGTCAAGATGGGGCGTAATGGTATCGTTGAACGTCTGGTAGAGAAGGGCGGGCCCGACAGGTACGTGAGCAACTACGCAGTCGGCGGAGTCACGGTCTTCCCTCGGGAGATCTTCGACTTGCTGGCCGAGCATGGCACAATGGAGAAATCCATTGAAACAATGATCCAGTCCGGAAAGACGATTGCGGCGACGGTATGGGAGCGTGAGTGGGCAGAGTTCACGTGGCCGTGGGACATTCTCAAGGCCAACCGAATAGTCATGGACCGTATGCTCCGCGGCCGCGGCAGCTTCATTGCAGAGTCCGCGGAGATTCACAAGAACGTTGTCCTTGAGGGCCCGGTCTACATTGACGAGCGCAGTGTCATTCGTCCAGGAACTACCCTCCGAGGTCCCGTGTATATTGGAAAGAATGTATACGTCGGTAACAACTCCCTGATTCGTGACTACTCCAGCCTCTGTGACGGGGTCCATATCGGTTATGCCGTTGAAACACGCAACACAATGGTCTTTGAGCGCGTCAATGTTGGCCGAATGACGTATCTCGCTGACTCTATCATTGGTGCTGACAGTTGTATTGAGGCCGGGGCTCAGACATGGAACTGGCGGCCTGGGAGCAAGGCCCTCTACTTGGCCTACGGCGAGGAGCGTGTGAAGATACCTCTCAGCAAGTTTGGAGCCATTATTGGTGACCGCGTTGTTGTGGGAGTCAACTCCTCAATCTATCCTGCTGTCCGTATTGGGTCCGACTCTCTAATCTTGCCCGGGTGTCTGGTGGACAGAGACATTCCGGGTGGGAGTCTTGTCCGAGCAGAACAGAAGCTGACGATTGAGAAACGCAGCGATGAGGACTGTTGCTAGCTCGGTTCGTAAAGAGTCGTCACTACAACCTCATCAACAAGAACCTGAGTCAAACCATTCCGCGTCACAATCTTGATATCGCTGCTCTCTGGGACTTGGCCTAGGTCGATGTGGCGGCCCCCCATCAGCACAGATGCGCGACCTGCACTTCTGCTGACAGCGATGTCATGTGGCACTGAGATTGCGGCCCTCCTGCCGGGAACGAGGCTGTGATCACCGAGGAGCTGGTCGAGCGCCACAAGCTCCGCTGCCGACAGTCGCTTTCGAAGAGAAACGTAGCCGAGGTACCTGTCCTGTTTTCCACGAATGGGCTGGTCCCGGAACCTTCCAATGAATGCTCTCTCGAATGCCACGTAGACTCCCAAGCCTCTCTGCGTCGCGTCTGTGTCCGCGTTCAACTCTGCGGGATGCTCGCCTCTGGTCGATATGTGGCTAATCTCGTGAGAAATGAGTCCTATCAGCGCCGGCTCGGGCCATCCCGCTACTACCTTAGAGAGTATGATTTTGGCTGTGCCGGTCGAGCTCCAATAGATTTCAGCAAGAGCAGATATCGTACCCGTCCCCACTTCGATGTTCCATGACTGAAGGTCAGGGTATGCCCACCTACGCAATGATCTCACGAGTGCTCTGCTCTTGTGAGCAAGTTTCGACATCATGGAATCTTCTCTCCCTCACTGTTGGGGATTGCGGACGCCTCTTCGCCGTCAGAGTAGTCATGACAGCACCTTTAAAAGTCGAGTTCAGGAGGTTGCGCTGACCCCATGAGAAGACAATAGGAGAGTCACACGAAGTTGAGCAGAAAGAAGTGGGGAAAGACTGCAGCCAGAAGAGAGAAGATAATCCGTGAGGCGATTCCGAAGCCTGACACGATCGAGGAGATTGACGCCTACATTTCGAAAGCGCGCTCCGTGACAGTGTATGAGCTCGCACATCGGTTTAGCATCAGACTCAGCACCGCTAGGAAGATCCTCCGTGAGAAGGAGGCCCAAGGTGTGGTTGTGCCATACGTGCGCGAGGGTGGTTTTGTGGCCTATACCACCCCTGACGAGCTCAAGAGGAAAGAGGTCGACTTTCCAGTCATCCTGTCAGACGTTCTTGAAACCGTTGCAAGCAGCATCCCTTCCGAACCCGTGATTACTGAGGAGATTGAGGCTGGCCTTGCGATGGCGGCAGCAGAGGCAATGCAGGCTGTGAAGCCGTCAAAACTGCTGCGCAGGAGGAGAGAGGCGGGCGAGAGAAAGGAGAAGGCCCGAGACAAGCGTCCAGAGGTCGTTGTTGAGCCCCTTGAAGAGGGCGGCGAGGCCAAGGCCGTTGAAACTCCGTCCCGAAAGAAGGCCACCAAGAAGGCTGAGGAGAAGGAAGAGGCCGCCGAGGAGAAGAAGACCAAGAAGAAGGCCGCCAAGAAGAAGGCCGAGAAGAAGGAAGAGGCGGCTGAAGAGGAGAAGAAGGCCACCAAGAAGAAGACAACGAAGAAGAAGGCCGAGAAGAAGGAAGAGGCCGCCGAAGAAGAGAAGAAGGCCAC
>CAZSTY010000023.1:0-5425 GCA_964609885.1 uncultured archaeon | reverse complement strand
GGCTCAGGTGGCGCAGCTGGCGCCGACGCAGCGGTTGTCACGCTTGCAGCCTTTGAGGAGGACGCGGCCTGTACGCTCTCCATAGACTCCATATTCTTCCGAAGTGTTTCTATCTGATCGGCAATGTCTCGGAATGCCTCGTTTATCGCCTTGTTGATCGACTCTTTCATCTTGGCAAAGTTCATTGCCAGTTCGTCAGCAAGCCTCTTCGTTTCGGTCACCTTGCTGGCGAAACTCTCTATTGCCTTGAGCTGCTCAAGTATCTCGGTTATGTTCAGGTCCATGAATTGTCACCTATACTGCTAGGCCCTTATCTCTCGTATTCATGGGTGGAGTTCTTAACCTTTGCCGTGATGTGGTACGAGTTTCATCCCCTGCAGGGCTCTATGACGCCGGGCTGGCTGGAGCCTTGGCCTCAGCCTTGCCCTCCAAGATTGCCTTCCTGATGATTTGAATCAGCCTGTCCCTGTAAGAGATGTCAATAGCAACTAGCTCGTACGTGGGGATGCCGAGTATCTGTCCCACTCTCTCGGGCGTGAGGGCCGTTGGCAGGTCTTGCTTGTTGGCGATTCCTATGATCTTCGCGTCAGGTACCTCTTCTTTAACGAGAGAAACCAGTTTCTTGCTACGCAAGACGTTCTCCAGCGTGCTATCAGTCACGATGATGACGACCTGAGCATTAGCTATCATCTTCGCCCACAGAATGCTGAATCTCGACTGTCCAGCGAGGTCCCATAGCACAATATTGGCATTCTCCACCTCCTCGGGGAGCTTCTTGATGCTCACACCGATTGTCGGGTCGTGAATGAGAGGTAATGTTTCGCCACGAAGCAGATGGAGCGTGGTGGTCTTTCCGACACCAGCATAGCCGAGAATGGCGACCTTTACCATTGTGACGGCTATCTCGTCGACCTTCTCATCAAAACCAGTCAGCGGCTGATTGGCGGCGGCAAGATTCGCGTAGTCCCGCATAAAGATCTCAACCAGCTGCCCTATCCTCTCCTCAATCTGTGACACATCGTCAGCCTTGTCCGCAAGGAACACGAATGTGAATCTGTCTCTGACGGCATAGAATATCCTCCAAGATCCGAGGTTCATGTACTCGGTCTTGTCGCCGATGTCGACAGTACTCAAGAACTGCGTGAGGCTAACGATGAACTCAATCAGGCTCTCTGTGTCTGCGCCCTCTGCATACTCCTTGGTGTACACGAGGCCTCCCTGATTGAGTATATAGATGCCCCTGATCATCGAGGTTCACTCCACTTCTCCACGAGAAGTTCGAGGTATCTCCTCGCGGTTTCGGCGCCTATTTCCTTTTCGGCGACCCGCCTCTTAACTATGTCCAAGACGTATTCGGGCAAGAACGTTTCTATTACGGGATTCGTGATCAATACCCACACATCGTCCCTAATCGTCGAAACAACACGCTCTGCCTCAAGTGCCCAGAGCGCATTGCGCACAACAGACTTCGGGAGCGCGGACTCCCCGGAAACTTGTTCCAATGTCATGGGCCTCTTTCTGAGACTCTGAAGTACGGTGTAGGTGAGGCTCTTTGATATCAGCGATGCCATGCGTTCGCGATCCTCTACGATTGGTGCATTGGGGTCCTCTGTGGGCAGTGTCGGGTTGTATCCCCTTGCGGGCGGGTCGGGCGAGAAGAACTCCTTGACGAGGGTGTGATACTCCTCCGCCACGTCGGGCATATGCTCCTCGGCGTATTTTATCGCCTCTACGGGAGGTGCCCGATAGGCAAACACATCGGCCAACAGGAACACAACCTCGGCAGTCTTCTGAACCATCTCAACATGGACCACTCCAGACTCCATCAGGGGCCTTACAGCAGCGATTATGTCAACGTCCTCGGCCTGAATCTGCTCTCTCAGCCAGATCGCCAGTGCCGCTGAGCGTTCGGCGCCACGTTCTTGGAGGCGCTCCAGAAGGAGAACCGAAGAAGGCGTTAGGAAGATGGACGCACACTTCTGTTCCACTGTCGGAGTTGGAATGACACTCCGGTTAACGAGTATTCCTCGCACATCGACAAGGTCCGGGTCCTCCACGGCGAGTTCCAGCATCAGATGCCCCATCCCGGCGAACTCGTCTGTGTATGGACCGTAGTCCTCATCCTCTGCAAGGACCATGCAGACAAGCCAACCCGGATGTGTCGCATCGCCGTATGTGGCGATTCTCATTCCCTCAATCTCGTGAATCTTGAGGTCGCTCTTTTCTCCTTGGACGTGATTGTAGTATGCAAGGTTGAGAATCTTCTCGTTAAGACTGAAGGTGGATGGGTAACGCTTTACCACTATGAAACCCTGCATGTCGTCAAGGTGCAGTATGAAGACCGCTGATGGCATCCGACGCCCCGCTCTGCCCTTCGTTGTCTGGAACATAAATGTCTATCGTGTGAGTTGAAGACGACAGGTTCCCATTCTCCCCGCTCTGTCTTGCTCCCCGTCGAAACGGTTGTCCGCTTAGTCGCCAATCCGCCGGCTGCTGGTCGATACGTGCTCCAGACATACCATGACTCCATGGTGAGGCGCCCAGCAGTACTCGCATACGATCTCTCCACAGATTGCACACTTGGCCGCATGAATCTTGACCGGTGGGGGCATGTCCGTAGTCGTCGTTATTCCATGTTTCTCGCAATACGCCCTTCCGCATCCTGAGCAGCGTATTGTGGCCTGCTCCCCACAGATGACACAAACGGCCGTTGTCCCAGAAGACACAATCGTGTGTTCTTCCACACTCTTATGCTCGATGTACCTGTTCCAGTACTCCCTGCACGACGGGTTCTGGCATGGACCAACGCCCTTGTAAGAACCGCACGATGGGCAGTAGGGTGCAAGCACAGGATCATACTGGGACAGGTCATTCACACTCGCCAATCTCTGGTAGTGTTCCACTGAGAAAGTGTGAAAAGGATTTACCTCTGAGGTGGACAGTGCGGGCCGCAATGCAATCTTCAGAGACAAGGACAGTGGTGCCAGCAACGGCAGTCCGTGTCATTGACATCCTTGGTGGCACGCCTATCGAGCAGGCCATCCCCGAGGACTATACTCTTGCTGCTGTGGTTCTGGACGCACTTGAGTCCAAGAATAACGGTGAGCTCCAGTTTGTGTTGAAATGCTATCTCCCCGTTAGGATGGCTGTCCTAGGCCGGTCCGGACGGGTTGCCCTCAAGGAGCGCATGGGTCTCGTTTCTGCCACTGTCGAGATTCCAGAGATTCGCGAGCTCGATAGTGTGGCAGAACGGGCATCCTCTGTGACCGATATCGACGCTGGTCTGTCTCTGATTGATGATGCGGCCATGCTACTGGACGAAATCGCACGCTTCGAAGTGATCACCGTACCGGGTCTGCTGTCCAGTGGTGCGGCCGCGGCAGTTTCTCGGCTGACGCGGTGGCCCTCTCGTGATGCTGAAGAGCCGTATGCAATAGTGTTGCCTGAAGTTATCGAGAGCAACACCACGGAGAAGGCTCTATCCAGGATTGCATTCTGGGCGGAGCACCTGCACATTGACCGGTCAGCCGAGGTCATGGTGAATGAGCTCGAAGAGCGTCTACGCGAGCTTCTCAGCACTTCGGGCGGCTCGACAGACAGCAGAATCGCCAGGTTGAACGAGCGGATAGCACGGCTGCAGCGCGAGGTGGAGTATCTGGAGTCGAGGCTTCACTCTCTGGACACACTAGAGAAACGCTCGGCCATCCGGGATGAGATTGAAGCACAGCTTGAGGCGCGGCGTCGTGCACTGCTGCGCGACAAGGAACGTCGACGTCAGATGATCGCCTCCAGCACGACCCTGTCGAAGCAGATCGAGGAACATACGGCTCGGTTGCACGATGCCCTACGTCGGGCTCAACAACGGGCCCAGGAGCTCAGGCAGACGATTGAGAGCGTGTCGGTTCCCAGTGTGACCAGCGATACTGATGTTGGTCTGACCATACTTGTGCCATTCGTCATCACAGGATATTCCCGGAAGGGCGTTCTGGGCGTGAGGGTCTTTCCTCCGTTGAGATTTGAAGATCCCGAAGGACGAGTTGGACGACGGAGGGACTTTGTGAATCCGTTTCGTCCTGCCGACGCAGCACTCTCAGACTTGGCGTCACGCTTGGAGACGCGGATAGACAAGGATGTTGCCCTCATGAAGCTGCTTCACGACTCAGCACGCGGCAGCAATATCCTCACGCTCTCTGTCACCAGACGGCTACTCACAGAGGGTCTCAATCTTCTTCGTGCTGATGGTTTGGTCAAGCGGTCCGCTATAGACCGTGTGCATGACGTTCTCTCAAGGTTTCCCGAGCAAGAGATTGTCCTGACAGGCAAGGCCATTGTTTCACCGGCGGCGGGCATGTGCAATGTGCGATTCCAAGTCACTGACATGGAGGGGCGACCTGTATCAGGCGCAACCATCAATCTTGGGGCGGTGGTGGCTGCCTCTGGAAAAGATGGAACCGCAGACTTGGCGCTTCCGAGAAGCACCTATTCGGGATTTGTCACCGCCAGTGGGTATCGCGACCAACCCATCGAGTTTACGCTTCGTTCTGGCGGCGACTTTGTTGTTCCTGTCGTTCTTGTTTCGCTGCCCCCAGAAGAACGACTTGCAAAGGCTCTGGAAGAGCTCGAGTCCCGTGCGGAGAGAATAGCCGAGATCCGCGAGCGACTGAGCACAGCATTCCTGAAACACGGCGACATGCTTCTCGATTCGCCCACACATCGTGCCACCCTCTACGAGCTGCTGAGAGAGCTTGGTCATGACCCTGAAGAATGGGTGTCTGAGGCCCGACGAAAGCGTGAGATGATAACTCGTCTGCTGAGTGGAGAGCTGGAGGAGAAAGATCTGAAACGTGCCATTCTCAGGATTGGCGATTCCGCAAGAGACCTCGGGGGCATAATGCTTCTCTCAGATGTTCTCGTTCGTCTTGACAGAGAGGGATGGGTCGTGAAACCCAAGGATGTGGAGCGTGTGCTGAAGTCCATGGCTCGTGAGGGTCTCATTGAAGGGGTGTCGCGTCTGGACGACGGTGCGAAGATTGTGCGCTTTGTTCCTGTTGCCCTCACTGACGATCCAAAGCGCGTATTGACGCTTGCAGCTCAGAACAATGGTGTCCTTGCGGTCGAGGATGTCGTGCTTGCCTTGGGATGGTCGGAACAGAGGGCGATGAACGTCTTGGGACTTCTTGTCGAGAGGGGGTTGGCCCGCGAAGATACGCGGTACTCCTCTGGTACCCGCTACTGGTTCCCGGGGCTCCGCAAAAAGAGATAAGCCACGGGTGCATATGCGTCACCCAGTCTTTGATACACGACTAGGTCCACAGGTGAAGTCAATGAATCGTCTGTCGCACATGATGTTTGCGCTGTCCCTCTTTCTGGGCAAGTGGCACGTGATGATCCGGGTAGTGCGCATGGCATCGACTGACAGAATCAG
>CAZSTY010000022.1:0-10890 GCA_964609885.1 uncultured archaeon | reverse complement strand
AGGACCTCCTCAACCTTCGAGGGATGGAGATCCGTCGTAGAATCGCTGTGATCCGTTCCAAACTGGCGAAGATCTCGCAGGCTCAAGAGCTGAAACGAAAGCGTCGGTCTGCAGAGGGTTTTCTTGAAGTCGCCCTTGCTGGATATACGAACTCTGGAAAGAGCACCCTACATCGTGCGCTGACAGGCTCCACGGTCGAAGTGGCCGACGAACTCTTCACAACCCTGTCTACCAAGGCTTCTCTTCTCAGAGGCACTGACCGTCGAGTCATTCTGTCCGACTCGGTTGGCTTCATCAGTAACTTGCCACGCTCGCTTCTTCGAGCCTTCAATACGACATTGATGGAGATTGGCAATGCAGATGTCATCGTCCTTGTTGTAGATGCCTCCGACCCGGACGACGAGATTGCAAGAAAAGTCGAAACCTGTATAGATACCTTCAACGAGATTGGGATAAATGGTGTTCCACTCATCTGCGCTCTCAACAAGATCGACCTTGTTGATGAAGAGGAGATTGGCCGAAAGACTGCACTTGTAGTGAATCGCGTGGAGGAGGTGGCACCAATCTCCGCCATGCACGGTACCAATCTTGAGTCCCTGCTGGTGGCTATCGAGCGTCACCTCCCCTCTCTCTCGCGATATCGTCTGGTCATTCCCTACGGTGATGACTCGATGTCGCTTCTCTCTTGGGTGCACGACAACGCAAGAGTCCTCTCAGAGGAGTTCAACTCCAACTCCATTGAGGTGATGGCGCACCTCTCGCAGGAGGTGGCTCAGCGCCTATTCAAGATGCTACCCACGGGTGCCCTGACGCGCATGGAATGATTGGCCTGTGGGAGAAAAGAGATAAGCATTCCCAGTGGCATCGCTGTTGACAGCTCGAAGGAGAATGAAGAATCCTGTACAAGAGTCGGCTTGAGTCCCTCCTCAGCTCGAATCGATTTGTGGTCACATGCGAACTTGGTCCACCACGTGGATCCAATGCGCAGACCCTGACAGAGAAGGTGGCATGCGTCCGCGACTACTGCGATGCAATAAACGTCACGGATAGCGCCTGCGGAGTTCCCTCACTGGATACTCTCGCCAGCTCCGTCATAGTCATACAAAGCGGTGCCGAACCTGTGATGCAGATCTCCGGTCGCGACAGGAACCGAATACAGCTTCAGAGCCTGCTCTACGGCGCCTACGCCCTTGGTGTGCGAAATGTCCTGTTCGTCACCGGTGACCATCTGGTCGCGGGATTTCACGTTCCTGCCCGTACAGTGTTCGACTTCGATTCTATCCAGGGCCTTGAGATTGCGCGCATACTCATGGGGGGCATCGACTTGGCTGGAGAAGAGCTCGATGGGGCCCCCCAATTCTATCTTGGAGCCACGTTTGATCCCTACGAGAAACCAATCGAGAACCAGTTGTCACGTCTTCGCAGAAAGCACGATGCTGGTGCTGAGTTCTTTCAGACGCAGGCCATCTTTGACCTATCGGGATTCGAAGACTTCATGGATCGAATCGGTGACCTTGACATCCACGTGCTTGCGGGAGTGGTTCCGGTCCGCAGTCCGGAGGCAGCTGAATTCATGAACCAATTTGTACCCGGTCTCAGTGTTCCACAGAAGATCATCGACCGCATTGTCTGTGCCGGCGCGGGTCTTGAGGAGGAAGAGCAGCAAGAGGCCTATCTCGAGGAGGCCGTGTCCATTGCCGTTGAAACAATTCACAGAGTCAGGCGAATCGATGGGGTGAGCGGAATTCATATCATGGCTGTGGGATGTGAAGAGGTAGTTCCCGAGATCGTCAGGCGTGCGGGTCTCTTTCCTCGCCCAAGGTGATGTCCAGTGTTTGTCTTCAAGAGAGAACAGCAGGTGTTCAATGTCGGAGGAATACGACTGGGCGGACAGCCCGGGGAGAATCCCACCGTTCTTGTGGGTGGGTTGTTCTTCAAGGGCCAGCCCATCGTCTATGACACAAAGGAGGGGCGTTTCGACGAAGAGGAGGCCAGAGAGTGGCTTGAGGCCGCAAGCGACATGTCGGAACGCACAGGCCATCCATTCATAGTAGAAGTCTATGCCCGCACGCCCGTGGCCATGGAGCGACACATTGGGTGGCTCGTGGAAAACTACGACGGCCCATTCATGTTCGAGTCGGTGAACTCCCGCGCGAGGACGCATGGAATCAAGTACTGCGACGAAACTGGCCTTGCCGATCGGGCCATATACAACTCCCTCAGTCTATCGACTAGGGATGAGGAGCGTAGGGCTCTGGAGGAGAGTTCCATACATATGGCAGTTGTTCTGGGATGGTCACCCCGTGCAACGACGCTGCCAGACCGAATGAAGACCATTGAGTCGATGGTCTCTGAGGCGAGGTCACTCGGAGTAGAGGAGATTCTTGTGGACCCAGCTACCCTGCCTGTGGGTGCGGGTTTTGGACTGGAATTCCGTACCACACTCGCAGTCAAGTCAGAACTGGGACTTCCCACATGTCTTGGTCCCCACAATGCCCCCTCGGCATGGAAGTTCATTAGGAAGCCCCCCGTTGACGGGGAGTCGGCGCATCTCTCTGCAGTTGTCGCCGCAACCGTGGCTGCTCAGCTGTTTGCCACAGACTGTGTGATGTATGGTTCGATGATTAGAACACGAGAGGTCTTCACGGCTGTGGCACTCATAGGCAATGCCATGGCCACCGCTGCCGCAGAGGCTAGGGCTGCCCTGGGAATGGCTGGGGACCTCTTCGAGCCGCTGACAACGGAATAGGAGGACGACCAATTGACCCGTACAGTATCCAGGCAATGGCCGCCCGCTCCAGGTGACTACGAGGTGGGCGACCCTGAGCTTCCTGTCGCTGTGTGTACCCTCGGCAAGAAAATCGCCATACCCGCCCCCTACGCCATAGTCGGAACCTGCAAGACCGAGAACATTGGAATCGAGCGTGTAATTGTCAACGTGGTTTCAAACCCCAACATCCGCTACTTTGTCTTGGCCGGACCGGAGATCCCTGGTCACCGCACCGGCTCCTCGCTCAGAAGCCTGTATCATAACGGGATTGACCCTGACACTAAGAAGATCATCGACGCCCCCGGCGCAATCCCGTACATCGAGAATATTCCCTTGGACGCCGTCGAGCGTTTCAGGAGGCAAGTGGAGTTCGTGGACATGATGAACGTGAGCGATCCAGACCGGATTGCTGTAGCAGTGCGAGACCTTCTGGGGCGAGGTGCGGAGCCCTATCCCGAGGAGCCTCTGTGGATAGAGTTCGTTCGCGAGTCGAGGACGGCATCGAAAGGGCCTCGCGATTCGATATCGGTCATCCCCGAGTTTGACGTATCATTGGACCCTGGCACCTCTGCACTGGGTTCTTCCAGTCTTGCGGCGACGGTCACGGTGAATCCGTCCCGGGTTGTCATTGAAATACATGCAGACGACGATGGTCTGATGTTTCTGGCAAAGGAGGACTGACATTGTTCACCTTCGATAAGGAACAGGTCGTATACAGGATTGGGCGTGTGACCGTGGGTGGGACACCCGGGGAGAATCCCACGGTGCTGGCTGGTTCTATCTTCTATGAGGGCGACAAGACTGTTGAGGATGCTGAGCGCGGCATCTTCGACCGGACCGCGGCAGAGGCTCTCGTCAACAAGCAGGACGAGATGGCAGACCTCACGGGCAATCCGGCTCTGGTTCAGATAGTCGCATCTTCTGCTGAAGCGATGATTCGATATATCGATTTCATCGCAGACATCACCGATGCTCCCTTGATAATCGACTCCACTTCGGTCGAAGCTCGATTGGAGGGGATGCGCCACTGCGAAGAAGTGGGTCTTCTTGACAACGCCATATACAACTCGCTGAATGTGTCGGTCACCCCTGACGAGATTGACGCATTGACCGAGATTCAACCTGAGGCCGCGATTATTCTCGCGTTCAATCCTCAGGACTCCTCCGTGGCTGGGCGTAGGGCTGTTCTCGAGAAGGGCGCTCTCTCACTTGACCGGGGCCTCTTGAGAATCGCAGAGGCCGCAGGAATCTCCAAGCCGCTCATTGACACTGCGACGACTGCCATTGGTGCAGGTGCAGGTTCGTCACTGGCGTTGACTATGGTGGCGAAGGCTGTCTATGGTCTGCCGACAGGATCCGGCATCCATAACGCTCCCGCGTCTTGGCCGTGGCTCCGTAGCCATCGCAAGGAGTACCGTGAGGCCCATAGGGTGTGCGACTTCTCATCAGGACTTCTTGTGGTGATGATGGGTGGCGACTTTGTTCTGTACGGCCCAATCAAGAGTGCTCAATCCGTCTTTCCAGTGGTCGCCATGGGCGACGTCTTCACAGCCGAGATGGCAAGTACTGAGCTAGGAGTGGAACCCTCTGAGAATCATCCGTTCCACCGATTGTTATAGCACAGGAGGCGACTTGAGCTGTTCAGAATCGTTCGCTCGAGGAGCATGAGCACAGCCTCTCTCCGACGTGGCCCCTTCTATACGGTAGCCTCTGTAGAGCTCGGCAACAGTACTACCAAGTGTGTGATCGTGTCCACGTACCTCAAGACCGGGCAGATGTACGAGATCTACAAGGAGGTACGGTTGACCCGGGATGTCCGCCCGCCACGCGAGGGAGAGAGGGTATTTGGGACCACACTCGTAGGCATCCCTCTCACCCGTGAGTCTGTGACGGAACTTGTGCGTGACACGCTTCTCTCCGCCGTCCAGAAGGCGCGCCTCAATCTTGAGAGGGACATTCACTTTGTCGTCCGATCCACTGGCGTAACGGCCGGATTCGCGACGCCCGCCGAAGTGGGCGAGATGGTCAAGGCGTTGGCCGAGGGTTGTCTTGCTGCAGGAGTGCCGCCGCGTAAGATGACCGCCTCCATGTCCCCGGACAATCTCCCACCCGGAATTCGAGACTTCACGTGGCTGAAGAAGGTGTATTTTGACGGTGCCGTTGCTGGCTCACTCCCCCCATCAAGCAGTGAAATTGTGGCGAATGAGATGGAGGGCGAACTTGTGACCGCCGGGATAAAGGGGGCTGCAAGGTCGGCCGGGGTAGACTTCCGCAACCCTGTGATGACATTGGACTTCGGAACCACACTGGCGGGACGAATCACCGATGACAGTCTTCCCTACTCCAAGACGATTGGCTCATTCGCGGGTCTTGCCGGTGCGATTCCCGATGCTCTTGTCAGGGGTGCAGGCTTGGTAGACCCCGTGACGGGCATCGTGTTGGATGTGCCCCCTCAGAAGACGCATCACCTCTCAGGCAGCGAGTACTCGTGGGTGGACGAGATTGAGCAGGTGCTGCGAATACAGCGTGTTCCTGCTGGCACGCACAGATTCGGGACCGTGCCAGTCGACACCGGAGCGGCCCAAGAGTCTAACGTGATTCTAATTGGTGCCGATGCGGGAGTCAACGGGAATGGCCTGAAAAGGCTAGAGACGATTGGGGCGGTAATACGGGCGGAGGGAGGAGTCCCGCTTCTCATGTCCGTCATCGATGCTGTTCAGGCACGTGTCGTTGAGAGGCTCGTTGCCTGCGCTGAGGAAGAGGGCCTCCTTAGTCCTCACACATCCTTGGGGCTGACTGGCCGTGCAATCACGACTGGCCGCAAGCCCCGTCTTCTGAAGAATGAGTTGCGCTCTGTGGACGGGAGCCTCTGGACCGAGAAACGAGATCTCGTGGTGGTGGAGGACGGGTTGGCGATGGGTGCTGGAGTGGCAGCACGGTGCATGAACTCCCTAGGTACTCCCAAGAATCCCCTCGGGGGTCGAAAAGGCGATCCCTGCATAATGGCGTTGCGAATGAAGCACCAGCGTCATGTCCCAGACCAAGGAGATATGTAAAATGGCATCCTTTATCTTCGCAACGAGGTCCACTGGCGACCCTGAGGCTGTCGGCACATGCTTGTCATTCCCATTAAGACGCGTATCATAAGACCCGGAGACGATATTCTGGATGCGATTCTGGAGGGTCTTGCTACCATGGGCCATGAGTTCATGGACGGCGACATACTTGGTGTTGCAGAAACCCCCCTAGGTACAACCGAGGGACGGATTGTTCGTCTGGCGGACGTACAAGTTTCTCGGAGAGCCAAGGAGCTTGCCGAGATGTACGACCTGTTGCCCGAGGTGGCCCAGTTGGTCCTCGAAGAGGCCGACGAGATTCTGGGCGGCATACCGCACGTACTTCTCACAATCAAGAACAACACCCTGATGGCTAATGCTGGAGTCGATAAGTCGAACGTTCCACGCGGCTACGCATCACTTCTGCCCTCCAATCCTCGTGAGAGCGCGGAACGGCTCAGGCGAGAGGTGAGAGAACGTCTTGGGAAGAACATTGGTGTGCTGATTGTTGACAGCCGTACGCAGCCTCTCCGGCTCGGGAATATTGGCATGGCCGTCGGAGTAGCGGGATTTCGGCCTGTCATCGATGAGCGAGGGAGAGAGGATCTCTTTGGCAATGTGTTGCGGGTGACGCGACGTGCCGTGGCTGACAATCTCGCCTCCGTCTGTACGCTCGTCATGGGTGAGAGTAACGAGTCTATTCCTGCTGTTCTGATAAGAGATGCCCCGGTAGAACCGGTGGACCAGTCATTCGACTCATCAGAGATGTGGATACCGCCCGACCAATGCATGTACATGGCAATATTCGAGCAGTGGAAGGCTGCTAGGAAATAGCTATTTAAAGGACCTTCGACCAGTGCCCATACAACGCATCCTGTGTCGAGCCGTAGAAACCAGACTCGAAAGGGGCATACTGGAATAGAGGACTCACAAATACCATAGGGAGCCACCAAGGATGACAGAGAAGACAGTCCTTCTGGACGTGAGGACCGCCGGCACATCTGGAGACATGTTCCTGTCAGCACTCCTAGATTTGCTTGGCGACCAAGAGGCGCTTGTCCCTGTCGCCGCCAGTCTTCTCATCTATGATCCCACAATCAGAGTTAGTACGGAACAGGTTTCGATGGGGGATGTTTCTGGGATTCGCCTACATGTCCAAGCAGACCTAGGACTGCGGCTCTCTCCCGAGGCCATTCGCGACGTGCTGAGGGGGGTCTGTGAAGAGCTTGAGCTCTCTAGCACAGCGACTTCGCTTGCCAACAAGATTCTCGATGAGATTCTGCAGGCGGAGTCCAGAGCTCACGACATGCCCATCGAGCAGCTCCATCTCCACGAGACCGGCTCCGTTGACACGGTCCTTGACATCGTCGGTACGGCATATCTCTTAGAGCGGGCAGGGCTCTTAGGTAATGCTCGTTTTGTTTCCACACCCGTGGCCGTGGGTAGCGGCACCATAAAGACAGAACACGGGGACCTTGAAGTCCCAGTTCCAGCCGTCGCTGAGATTCTGGTGGCTCACGACGTTCCCTTTGAGAAGGGTGATGCGAAGACTGAGGTCCTGACACCCACCGGCGCGGCAATCCTTGTCACATTGGTGAACGAGTTTGTCGACTCGATTGAGAGCTTTGAGGCTATTGAGGAAGGAGTCGGTTTTGGGACCAGAGATCTGGGCAATGTTCCGAACATGATGCGTATTGCTGTGGGACGAATGGCTCAGGCCAGTCCTGAAAAAACGGTGTCCGAACCAAAGAGAGTTGAGCCTGAGGTCGAGCCCCAGATTGAGAGGGCGCCCTCTCAGAGCACCGCAGGGCCAACCATCGCCGAGGAGGAATCCGATTTGCAACGGGCTTGGGAAACCGACGAGGTAGTTGTGATTGAGGCAAATGTGGACGACGTGGACGGCGAGGCCATAGGCAACATCTTTGATGCGCTTCTCTCTGACGCATTGGCATACGATGTAGTGATGATTCCTGCCTACGGCAAGAAGAATCGTCCCTGCTACGTTGTCAAGGTGATTGCGGCCGAGTCGCAACTTGACAGGATTGCCGAGATAATGGTTCGCCATCTTGGGACACTGGGTGTTCGTTATACAAAGTGGAACCGGCTAAAGGCGGTGCGGGAAGTCATTGTATGTCGGCTTGAGATTGATGACAAGGAGTACATGGTCCGGGTCAAGATCTCTCGCGGTCCGGATGGTAGCATTGTGAACATCAAGCCTGAAGCGGATGATATCGTAAAGGTTTCAGCCGAGACCGGAATCCCAGTGCGAGAGTTAAAGCCACGCGTTGCGATGCAAGCGTTCGCTGTCACCGAGTAGCTCACGCCCTTGGCAGTTCTATGTCCAGTCCAGTCGCTCGGAGATACTGGTCCGGTATGAGATTTCTGAATGCTCGCCGGCACAGTTCAGCATAGGGCTGTGGATCGTAGTGTGTTGAGCGATCAACCAGCTCCACTGCTCTGACCCTCTCTTCTGGTATTCTTGAGTCAGCATCAACAATGATGTAGTGCACTCTCTGCCCGGCGTGAACTACCCGCCCCATTGCAGCAAGTTGTCGGGCTACTATCGCAGCTCGTGACATTGTGCGATACTCATCGAGGTCGCGTGTCAATCGTGCATGGAGAATGAGGTCTCTAATGTCTACTTCACCTGAGTATAGCCTCTCAACAAACTCCTCGCAGATTGCATATGCCTCCGGAATGGTGTCGATGAACTCCTGTCTGTCTGCTGCGCGGGCCAGTGCGGCTATCATTGATCGCTGGCAGTCGCCGACGTACAGGCATGTGTCACGCCGACGTATCTCAATGCCTCTGGCCTTTATTGCACCGTTGAGATAGACACCGTAGTATCTGTTCAGTGGTGCAACAGATGGATATAGTCGAGAGGATGGTATCACCATCCAGCGATACACTCCCTTCAACGACATATCGATGCCGACTGTCTTACTGACACGCTGACAGAACTCTTGGATATCCTCATAATCTGGTGGTCCGTCGCTCTGCAGCCAGACCGAGTCCACAATTCCATGGATGGTTCGTAGCCCCATTCCCTCCGCAATCTCCTGCGTCCTGAGCAATACCTCTCTCGCAAGAGCAGTGACCGCAGTATGTGCCTCCACACGTCCGAATCTTGCGTTCTTGAAACCAAGGTACCCAAAGCACGAAACTAGGACCCCCTTCAAGGTGTTCTGCATGAGACTGTACTTCTCAACGTCACGCCCCTCGTCAATCAGCTCCTTGAGTCGCCTCCGTTTCTCGATGACGAGTTCCAGTGACTTGGACACTATGCCTCTTCTCTGTCTACAGATCTTGAACGGCATATCTGGAATCTCTATACAGTTCTCTGTACGCTCACAGCGCTTTCTGATACAGATGGTTTCGGGAGAGATGTTGTAGTTGACCATGAGCGTGGGATACATGGATGAGAAGTCGCACTCCACAATGTTCTCGTATATATCCGGCCGCGGCTGGAGTATCAGCCCCCCACGGTCTATAGACGCCAATTCGTTCACAGTCTTGAGAAACTCTGGGTTCTTTTTCACTGGCGGGATGAGAATCCCCATCTGGTATGCATTATAGTACTGAACCGCGGCATTGATGCTGCCTATCGACATTCTTGCTGCTTTCTGTGGTCGTACAAGGGCGAGTCGGGCCGCCTCAATGATTCCCTCCATTCCCAAGGGTGAGTAGTAGAGGCTCTCAGACTGGTCTATGTGAAGCCTTCCATTGAACATGACCTGATTGCCTGCACGATATACAACCTGATTGTATTGCCAGAACGAAACGGGCTCTCTGGGTGTGATTTCAAGTGGCGTGCCGTTTCGGGAGAATGTCAGCTGCACACCATTGACCTTGGCTCGCAACATGAGATAGTGAAACAGGAACTCGTCCCCACCATGGGTGATTATGACATCGGGATCTATCTCATTGATTGCCTCTTGGAGCTGAAGTAGTGTTGTACGTTCGTCATCCCCCCTGACTGTAATGCTCTCTCCATTCTGAATAATCTCGATATGATGCACGGGGTCCTCGGTCTTCGGAAAGACCCCTGCTGTGCTGGCATAGACCTCCAGACGAATCAATCGTAGCTCAGGGGTTTCATACTCGACATCTTCTCTTCTATCAACACACTTGATGCCTGTCACAATGCCCGTGTCGTCGACATCGAATCGGACTCGACTGAGCGGGAAGATGCCCCCCTCAATGAAGAGCTGTTGAACAGAATCTATGTCTGCATGATACACCGTAGCACTCGTCACTCGTCGTATGTCGTCTGCAACACGCCGGAGGGCACATGGTGAGGTGAAGACGCGCAGTACCGGCGACATGTCTTGGTCGTAGGCCGTTAGGAATCTTCTGACAATCTCTGTTCCCCTGACAAGTGGGTGCTGCTCAATTAGCTCTCTCAATGTGGCCATGTCATGATGGTGGTCCGAGGACGGGGTGACAAACAGCGACGGGAGGAAACCATAGTAGGCATAACCCCTCACGTGTTCTCGGGTCTTGATCCAGAGCGTATACGCATCTCTCTTGCAGTCCACACTTGCATCCAGTAACCATCCGATGTAATGCATCGGCCCCTACTCCGTGGCATCACCACGCATTGTCAGCTGTTTCTCAATGCGATCAATCGCCTTGAGAATTTCCAGTAGTGCTGAAACTATGACAACCTCCACCGTCCTTGGGGTGACGATCATGGTCCCTGCATCAGCATGGGCCCTGCTGTACTCAAAGATACGATCCAATAACTCACGTTCGCTAGGTTGCAGAGTCCGCCTGAAACTGCGCCATCGTTCCGCCTCACTATCGATGGCATCTCGAAATGTCTTTACCGTACGCCCCATAGTCGCCACGACCAACTGGTGGCTGAAGCGGCGTATGCCTGTGGGCACCACACAATCTGGCATTTGCGTGACCACTATGTCTGTGTGTAAGGACTCCTATGGTGCGGACACATCACCGAAAGTTATCTCTGAATGACCCGCACTGTCCCCATGACTGCACACGACTCGGACACACAACTTTCTTATTACCCATTCCCAAACAGTCCACAGGACCGGACACTCA
>CAZSTY010000021.1:0-10913 GCA_964609885.1 uncultured archaeon | reverse complement strand
GCAACGCCGTGAACCACAAGGTGGTCGTAGCCCGCGTACTTCAGCTCCGCACCCCAGTGCCCACCACTGTTGGACTTCAAATAGAAACCAGTTGTTGCCCCTACTGTCGTGACAGATGTCCGGCCCGAGCACGGCGCAGTAGTGCCAGACAGAGCCCCTGGTCCGTAGATGATGATGTTTCTTGGGTCATCCCATGTTATATCGGGATCTCGACAGTATTCCCACAGGATTCTCGCATTGATGCCTCTGGATCCGACATAGAGCCGCCTCCACTCCTCTGGCAGGTCCTGAGTCCAGATCCTACCATCAGAGAGATCCACATGCAGAATCTTGCCCATATGACCATACATCATATCACGACCTCCTTCCTCACTTCTCTGTAGAGTGCCATTCGCTTCGACCTGAGCTGCCTCTTTTTCTCCAACATCTCATCAGAGTACTCCACCCACTCGAGCGCTCCCGGCACGCAGTGCTCTACGCAATAGGGCTGACCGCCACACAGGTCGCAGATCATGGCGATACCGCTCTCGGGGTGGAACTGGATGCCGTGATAGGGACACGCATCGGCACACAGACCACATCCGGTGCATAGTTCCTCATTCACGTGAATGATTCCAGTATCATCGTCCCTTGAGAGTGCACCCTCGGGACAAGCCTCCACGCAGGGGTGCGGCTCACACTGTTCGCACAACAGTTGCAGCCCCAAGGCAATGTCCTCTCGCTTGTAGATCTTAATCCGCCCTCGGTGAGGATCGAATAGACCCTCCTTCGTGAGAGAGCACGCGAGAGTACACTGCTTGCATCCCGTGCACTTGTCAACGTCTACAAGCAGCAGCATCTTCATCCGTCTACCGACCTCATAAGTTATCTTTAAGATATGGACATTGTGTGCTTTACGTACATTTTAATCTAGCCCCTTGCGCGGAAACGCTATTTCCGGCATCTCTGGCCATTGAGTTTGAATACGTGTTTTCAGTACAACTGTTGAATCTTGAAGTGGTTTAAATCAGGGAATCCGTGTCATACCTTGGGCGTAGCAAGGTGGTCACGCGTGTAACCCGCAATCCAGCTTGGCCCTAAGGGAAGGGCACCCGGTGTGGTCGCGTTCTGAGAAACGCTTTTATTGCCCTCAAAGGTTCGGGCCGGCCTAGACAAAGACCGGCCCAGTCGAGAATTGGCCTATCGAGAGTGACATCGGATGAGTAGAACAAGTAGAGCAGTCGCCTTTGTCACACTAACCCTCCTGCTTGCTGGAACCCTCAGCCCGGTCTTTCTGATTCATGACCGGACAGTCGTAGTGCGGCCAATCGAGAGGCATCAAGCTCCTGCAGCTACCGTGTTGAACGTAGAGATTCAAGTGTTCAACAACCTGCAGGAGTTCAACGATGACGACTTTCGATTCAAGGTCCTGAACGGGACTTACGAGGTTCGCGATGCTAACGTGTCCCTCTACAACAAGACATCAGGTGAGCTATATGCGTCGAAGCTCACCATTGGTGATGGGACAGCAGTATTCATTGATGTCCCCGCGGGCACTTACATATGGAATGTGACTTGGGCTGCGGCTCCGGGTGTCTACAAGACGGGCGAGATAGTATCAGACGGTCCCGATGTCACGGTCAACTGGGAAGTTGGCAACCTTGACGGCCAGAACAACGATGACGACTTCTACGCGACGGTCGTTGACATCTCAGACAATCCGGCGAAGGGCCTCAACTTCTCGATTCACTTCCGCAGTAACAATTCGATCTACACACAGACCATCCTAGGTGAGGATGGAGTTGCCAACTTCACCGACATTCCTGACGGAAACTACACTTGGAAAGTGACAGTTGTGAGTGGCACGTACGCAGGTGTTGTTGTTGCGGAGGGGAACTTCACCTGTGATGGCACCCCCGCGCTTGTCCACACCATCATTGGGCCATTCTTCGGAGACCCCGACTACTATGATCTTGAGGTCTTTGTCTACTACGAAGGAACGGAAGACCCTGTGCAGGGGGCCTTGGTGAATCTCACCTACTATAACGGTACTGAGATCGAGTCCAAGACCACTTCTGCCAACGGCACTGTGCTATTCCTCGATCTACCTGTTGCAGCTATCAACTGGACTGTGACGTTCGGGAGCCCACCTGAGGTGATTGCTGAGGGCTTCAGGAACCTCACCCTTGCCTCAGCCGACGTTCGCGACCCCGTGATTCTTGGTCCGGGTGATGTTGAGTTTCTCGTCGACACGCCCAACGCGACCATCACGTGGCATGTTGAGGACGAACATCCACACCAAATCCGCACTTATGTGAATGGCGATCTCACTGACATGAAGACCTGGACGAATTCTAGCTACGACTATGTGTTCAATGTCACAGGATTCGCTCTGGGCACCTACGACGTTCGTGTGGTTGCTGAGGACGAGGCTGGCAACACGGCGAGCGACGAGATCAAGGTCAGAATCTACGAGAATATCACGCCAGTCATTGCCGGCCCGGATGACATGGAGTTCTTGTTCTCAGAGACCGGCCACTACCTGCGCTGGAACATTACAGAAGATCACCCTGACAAATATGTCATCACACGCGACGGAGAAGTGGCTGCGTCAGGTCCTATCAACCCGTTGACATCACAGGTGTCCATCTCTCTTGACGGTCTAAATGTGGGCAGCCACTTGTTTGTGATAACGGTCAATGACACAAGCGGCAATACCGCGCAGGACAACGTCACTGTGACAGTCCTCGGAGATACCACACCTCCTGTTTTCACCTATACGCCTCCAACAATCACATACTTCCGTGGAGACACTAACAAGAGATACAACTGGACAGCAGAGGACAAGTTCAAGAGCAACTACACCATTGAAGTCGACGGCTTTGTGGTGGTTGAGGCCGACTGGACCGAAGAGAACATCTGGTTTGATTTCTCGGGTTTGTCGGAGGGTGAGCATGTCGTCGTCTTGACAGTTCGCGATATCGCTGGCAACGAGGTGTCTTCGGCTGTCCGCGTAATCGTGTATCCGCCATTTCTCTTGCTCCTCGGCATGACGATCGGCGGTACCATCTTTGCAGCAATAGTTGTCATTGCTGTCTATTCCTACTTCAAGACCCGGTAGAGGCTGTGAGCGGTGGGATCTCCCGTTTCGGGTGATCCTGCTGCGGCACGCTGTGTTTCCTCTTTCTAGCTCATCTCTTATTGCTTGTTGTCATTGCTGCTTGGTCCTATCCTCGATGACTCGCCGCAGCTCGGCGTCGCGTTTCCTCTTTGCCTCTATGAGTTCCTGCTGGTGCACTCTCACCATGTGGACTGAGTACAGAAGTGCTACGAATCCTCCCACAATCCCAATCAGATACAGATCGGTTTCAAGAGGATGGGACAGCAACTTCGTTAGGATATACACATTGAGGCTGAAGAAGAATACGCCGAATGAGATCAACACCGCATAGAACGACCACGGCAAGCTGGGGCGGCTCATGTTACTCATATTATAGTCTGCCACGCCTTATAGAAACATTTTGAAACGGTCAAACAGAGGCGATTGCAGTCCTACGCCGAAGATGGTTGCTTCTCCTCTGCTGCGGTCTGCTCTGTGTCCTCAATCTCCTCCAATGGTCTGACCAGAAGACCCTGCGGCGTGACTTGGAGGACGACTCGCTTACCTATGTTCGCCAGTCGTCTGACCGTTTCCGGAATCACCATTCTACCCTTTGCGTCAATCTCCGTGATGTCTCCGTAGAGCACATGCTTCTGTCCCTCTATGAGACCGTCGCGAATGCGTAGCACTCGATCAGCGTAGGCTGCAACCCGTGGATTGTGTGTGACATTTACGACAGTCGTCCCAAGCTCTTCGTTCATTTGTTTGAGCATCTGCATGACCATGTCGGCCGTTTCAGTGTCGAGCTCCCCGGTTATCTCATCTGCAAGTAGGAGTTGCGGCTTGTTTGCCAGAGCTACGCAGATTGCCACGCGCTGATTCTCTCCACCACTGAGCTGATGCGGACGGTGTCCCATGCGGTCCTTGAGACCAACTATTTCCAGAAGCATTCTTGCTCTTCTCTCTGCTGCCGACTTTGGTGCGCCGGCGAGACGCATGGGAAGCATGACATTCTTGAGGGCTGTGAGCCCCGGAACGAGGTTGCCAGTCTGCCAGACGAACCCAACCATCTTCCTCCGGTAAAGCATGGCACGGTAGTCATCTAGCAAAGTGACGCTATGTCCGTCGAAGAGAATCGTCCCGGCCGTGGGCTTGTCAAGGGCCCCGAGCAGCCTCAGGAGAGTGGTCTTTCCCGAGCCTGATGGACCGACGATCGATAGGAACTCGCCATGGTCAACCTCGAAGTCGATCCCTCGAAGCGCAATGACTTCCTTTGTGCCCCTCCGGTAGACCTTCATGAGGTCTCTAACCACAATCTTGTACTCTTTTGCGACTTGCTCCAAATCTTCAGTCATGTTCTTTCACTCCGCATATTGAATTTCCTCAGCAATGTTCTTCCTGAGGTTGCTCAGGCCCACAACGTATGTGGCCAACAGGGCCGCAACAAATGAGACAGCAGCTACACCGAATAGGATCGTCCACGGAATCGCGATTATAACCGGTAGCCGCCTCCAATCTTGAGTCACTCCGACGCCTGTGTAGACCAGAGGAACGTTGATGAATAGGAAGCTCAAGAATCCGCCTAGAAGTCCTCCGATGAGCATGGCAAGCAGAATGCTGAGGCTCGTGTCAACAAGTGTAGCGAAGAGCATTGGTCTTGGTTCGCATCCAAGTGCCCTGAGTATGGAGAACGACCTGCGGAGCTTCTTGCCCCTCTGTGCGGCCAAGATTCCCATTCCCGCGGTGAGAAATAGAAGCGAGAAGATCATATCGAGTGTATACACGCCATAGATGGTCTGTCCTGCTCTGGCCTCTAGAGCATTGTTTATCTCCATAGGTCCCGACTTTGCACGAGTGAAGCTGCTGGGAGAAAGAGCGACAATCTCATCTATGATGCGGCTGCAATTGGCACCAGGCTGCGTCTTTACATAGAACCGAGACACGACTGTCCTGTTGGTGCAGGCTTGGACATAGTCTAGATTCATGATGAGAAAACGGCCAATGTCCGGGTATCCTGGGAGGTATGTCTTATCGAGTTGCTGGCTTGCGAAAACATCGGCAATGGTGCACATCGTGATGTTCTTCCACCCAGGCCCATCTAGGCCTACAGTAATGTTGTCATAGTACACTGGTGTCTGCATGTATTGCCCGGTGTACGCACGAATCGGCTTGAATGATGCTATGACGCTCGTATTGTGCAGAGTCAGGGATTGAAGGGATCCTTTGGGATCGCTGGACCATGCAAAGTCGGACCGCCAGAAGGCCGCTTGAGACAGGGAGGCCCCGTCGACGCCAATGATCTGAATCGAGTAGTTCTCGGTCTGAGCATAACCGCCCATGTATGCTTGTCTGTAGGTGACGAAGCCTATTACCTCGAGAACGGGGCTGACCGAAACTACTCCCTCTATCTGTGAGATGTTGTATGCCAGCGCTGGTGTGATGTTGTTGGCGCTGCTGCTCACGTCAATCACTATGTCCCCGCCCGCAATGAACATCTTCAGGTCGTGAAGATGGTTGTACCCTGTCGTTGCTGACACTGAGGACACAACACCAGCCGCAAAGACCATTGCAATGAACATTACTGCAAGAGCCTCAGTCTTCTTGTGAAGCCTGACGGTTCGGCCCACCACTCTTGTAGCAGGAGCAACCGCCGGCCGTTTCAGCCTCTCTAGGATTGCAGCCTTGATACCTGAGGCTGGCCGTGAAAAGAGCCTGGTAAAGAATATGATGAGAAGAACAAGCATGGGCGCCGTGAAGCCCATCAGTGAGGCGAATGACCCAAGATCGTAGTACGAGTACGCAATGGCCATGAGAAACGGTGTGAGCATGTAGGTCGAACAGGCCAGTACCGAGAGGTCCACGGCAGGGTTGCCCATCTTCTCTCTTGAGAGGAGAACATCACTCTCGATGACTTGGTGCGCCTCGGCGAGTGAGATGGTGAGAGCTCTGTAGGCTGTGGGGATTGAAACGAGTAGGCCAACCATGAATGAGAACACGAACACGAAGAGGACGGACTGAGGCATCAGAAAGAACTTGAGCCCTGCGAGTCTTGACAGGTCGAATGACAAAAATGTCTTCACAGTCCCGGCGAGTACCCCTCCTGCTGCGCCTGTGGCAACGGCGCCAAGCGAACCTAACACGGCTATGATGAGGGACCTGCTCATCACCCATGTGAATGCCTGTCTACTTGAGGCACCACGTGTCTTTAGTGTACCCACATCCCTGCGAAGAGCATCGGCTTGGGCATCGGAGTCGTAGTAGACCAGAATCACTCCCATGATAACAGTGGGTATGGAGAAAGCCACGGCTATCAGACGCATGCTCGCTGACCAGGCAGTGTAGTCCTCTAACACAGTGCGGATTGGATAGTCGTAGTAGAGAATGACGGCGTGGGGGAGCAATGCCTGCTCAATTCGTTTGCCCAACCTCGATAGGTCTTGGGAAAGGATATCCGGGTCGGTGGAGAGAATCTTGTTTCTGTCGAGATGTGCCACGATGATATCGTGAGCCTCGAAGCTGTAGTCAGTCACGTTGGGATGGAAGGTATTCCTGAGTGTATTGTAGTCCATGATCGCGCGGACCGGCGATGTGGGCGGACGGTTCCATATCATGCGTCTAGCAAACATGTTAGTTTCGAAGGTTCCAACGATCTTGTAGTCGTATTGTCTCACCACGTAGGAGTTCACTCCCCAGTATGTGAATGTGACTGAGAAGTTGTCTCCGACCTTGAGCCCAAGATCACTCATTGTCTTGGACTCTAGCCAACAAGTTCCATTGGTGAGCTCCCCGTTATCGGATGGCGCGTCAACTGCGTTCGGGAACTTGGCGAGAAAATCGCCAGTGATCCCGAGCAACTGATTGACCCAGTATCTGCTTCCATATTCGTAGCTCCAGTCATAATACTCCAGACGGAACATGGATGTGGCTGCATCTACAAGGTCTTGAGAAGCCACGACTTGCACAGCGTCATCCAGCGACATGTTGCTCTGCGAATAGAAAGAGAGTTGAATCTCCACAGCCAGATCTATCGGAACATCTCGCGTTGCCTCATCAAGCACCTGGGAAGTGCTGTTGTCTACGTAGAAGATGATGCCGCCCAAGACCCCGGAGGCCATTGAGAACACAATCAAGCTCAGCAATACCTGGGGCGCTCCGGCTCTTAGCCGTGACAGGAGAAACATTCACAGCTCACCTCCAAGAGGACCGGCCTCGGTCCAGGCAGCGTTGAGGGCCTGCGCCAGATTTATGCGAATGCTGAGCCTTGCGACCACGATTGCGAAGAGGGTCGTCGACAAGACGAACAGTGCGAGAATCCCCCCAACCATCGGCCATGGGACCGCGATTATCGTGGTGAACGGAAACAGATAGACAGAGGCGCGGGTGGTGTACAGTGCATTGGATATGAACAGCGGCGCAAACAGCAGCAGGAAGAATAGCGAGCCGATAACGAGCATCATCATCTCAGCAATCTGCGTTTTTTCCACTTGGCTCTGCGATGCGCCCATCGCGCGCATAAGAGCAATCTCCCTCTTCCTAGTCCTCATGTCCTCCGACGCATAGAGAAGGAATGCGCCAAGGATGACGGCGGTCGAGCCAAGAACTGCCATCGTATCAACTGCACGGTCTATGGTAAAGTCCGATTTCTGGATGTAGTTTCTCAACTCCATCCTCACTGAGGAGTACGGTGAGCTTTGAACGAGGAACTTGCGGCTCTCATTTAGGGCTCGTTCGCCGAGAGCGGTGCCGTTTGTGTTGGGCGAGAGGCGGACACACAGGTTGCAGAGGTCGTAGCTACTCTTGTTGAAGAGACTGTCCATATACTGGCGACTTGTCCATACTACATCAGATCCTACCATCGTGTAGACGTACTGCCAACTGTTGAGTTCTGTGCCAGTGTCCGTCAAGTAGATGGGCGGGAGAGCCGGGACTATCGCCACGATAGAGAGCACAGCGACCGTGATGTTTCCGTTGATGTCAGAGGTCGACGCGCGTATGATGTCACCCACTGCAAGACCGTACTCCTGTGCGATGGACTCTGTGACAATCGCACCCGTCGGTTGGCTGGCTAAGATACTCACGTAATTGCCTAGGAGTGACTCGTTGAGTGGTCTTCCCAGATAGTCGTAGCCTACCTCTGCGAACTCCCCCGGGTCCACTGCTACGAAGGAAACGGACCTGCCATACGTGGACATGGACATAGTCTTGATTGGAAGCAATGACGTTGCCTCAACACCCTCATACTTGGACACATTCTCCTCGAAGTCGGTCCAGTTTTGCCACATATCAAGTCTAAGATGAAATGTCAGATCCGAACCGAACACCATTCTTGCTTGAGCCTCTTTTGTTGCGGGTAGCGAGGCTGACACGATCGTCGTAGTCCACGCTGTGCTTATCGCCAACACCACCACCATGGTCACAAGCGCTGCCGATGAGGCGCTCTTTCCGACCCGTCGGACTCCGACCGACGAGGGAATGACCCCGAAGACCCCCTTCAGGTAGCTGGAAATTCTGGATAATCCGCGTCTGATGGCCTTTGTATAGAGGCTTGTCGTTGCGGCGAAGAGTGCGAGTGGTGCGAATGTCAGGGCCAAGTACGCGAAGAAGGTCAATAGTGGGTTCATTATCAGGCGTGTGCCAGCATTGTAAATCGCAAAGAGCAAGAGTGTTGTTAGAATAATGACAAGTACATCCCATCTCACCAGATTCAGGGCCCGACCCAGCTTCGCAAGCTTTCCGGTAGGGGCCTCCGCACGCTCTCTCAGTGACATGAACGCCAAGTAGCCAATGATACTCAGCATGGGTAGCATGAGGCCAATGATTGTGGCTATCAGAATTGATTGGACCGACACCAGGAACGGCTCCGATGGCAGAGCGGCAAGATTCAACTGGAAAAAGCCCTGGCTTGCCATTCCAATTCGACTGAGCGCACAGCCGCCCCCTAGACCCACGACTGTTGCCAGCACTGACAACACGAAGATTTCGCGAAGTATCATGAACTGGACGGAGCTCTCGGAGGCACCGCGAGCTATCAGCATCTGACTCTCGTACCGTCTGTCGTGTATGTTGAATCGTATTGCAAGAACGATAGTCAGAGCGCCCATCAGCATTATTCCGCTATTCCGGAGGACCTCTGTGATTCTAAGAGCCGTGAGCCACGCTGAATACCTATATACGGCTGCCAACAAGAGGTTCTGATTCCAGTAGTTGGAATTCCATGGTTGGCTGGGATTGTAGGCGGGATCGATCTCAGTCATTATTTTCGTTTCCACTTTCCGCAAGTACGCGATGGATGTGTCTACGTCGAAGGGGCTGAGTTTGGACTTGTCAAGGTCTATGAGCAGCATTCCATTGTCTTCTTCGGTGTTGATGAGTGCCTCATCGACTATGGCATCTGCAAAACCATACCAGCCATAAGCACCGTACTTGTTTTGGACTTCGAAGATGCCAACTACAGTCAGTATCCACCACTTTAGTTCTCTATCCTCGTATGTCGAGTAGTTGACCTTGGAGCCAACCCCAATGCCAATCCAGTCGGCGATAATACTATTCAAGGCAATCTCGCTCTGGTTGCTAGGCAGTTGTCCTTGGATTATGCTTAGCACGAACGGGAACTTGTCAATCGTATCCTCGTCAAGTGCGGCGGTGGTTATGCCCCAGTTCCTGTACTCTTCCCCTTCTTGAAGTGGGCCCAACATGGCCCAGCTCTTCCGAATTCCTGCCGCTTTGGTGACGCCTTCAATCTGTGCGATGGCATGGTCTTTTTCATACACCATGGGGCCTTCAACTATCATTGAAACCGGAACTGAGTTGACATAGTCGTCCCATCTGTGTACAGAGTAGGAATCAACATAGACCAAGATTCCCATCGTGATAGTTGACACCATGACGAGGCAGAGGAACGTTACCCCCTTTCTTCTGAGACCATGAAATGCCTCGTAACCAGCGGGAGTTGCCGACACCAGGGAACACCTCACTGTGAATTGACAATAAGGCCATCGCGCATCGTCAGAACTCGGTCCATTTTCTCAGCGACATCGGGGTCGTGTGTGACCACAACAAGGGTGCCCCCTTCTTCTCTCGTTAGCCTCCTGAGGATCTTCATGATCTCCTCGCCTGTGACCGTGTCGAGGTCTCCCGTCGGCTCATCAGCTAAGACAATGACCGAGTCGGTGGCGCTCTTTGGCTTGGCCAATGCACGTGCAATGGCCACTCGCTGTTGTTCCCCTCCTGACAGCTCGTCCGGTCTGTGGTCGGCCCGTTCAATGAGGCCAACCATCTCCAGAAGTCGTTCGACGCGTTCCCGTCTCTCCTCCTCGGGGACACCTGCTATCAGGAGCGGCATCTCGACATTCTCGTACGCTGTCAGGACCGGTAGCAGGTTGAAGAACTGAAACACGAAACTGATCTTGTCGCGTCTGACAGCGGTCAGTTCTCTCTCGTTCATCTGTGTGATGTCAATTCCATCAATCTCAACTGTGCCAGCGGTGGGCCTATCGAGCGCACCAATCAGGTTGAGAAGAGTCGTCTTTCCAGAGCCGGACGGGCCCATAATGGCCACAGCCTCTCCACGACGAACAAGCAGGTCGACGCCTCTAAGAGCGTGCACCTCCACTAGACCCATTTGATAGACCTTAGACACAGAACGTAAGGCAATCGCGGCGTTCTCGGTCAAATCTCCCACACCAAACCATGCGAACGTGCTGGGTCGCTCTCCGGAGATGTGCAGATAAACTCTTTGACAAGCGCAGCCCATTCAGGCCTGTTGCGGGCGCAACACCTCCTTTCTCAAGTTCGAAGAAGAGCCGAACATTTATCTCGGTATCCGTGTTCTCTC
>CAZSTY010000020.1:0-11211 GCA_964609885.1 uncultured archaeon | reverse complement strand
CTTCCGTGCAATGAGGAAGTTGACGACAATCATCACGGGCGTCACAAGCAGTGAATACAGACCGCTAAGAACGAATGAGATGCCTACATGTGACAGTACTCCCCCTAGGTACTGCGGATGGCGTACGTGTGCATATACACCTGTAGTGACCACTCTCTCAGGTCGATGGAGCTCCGCTACACGTAGTGTCACTTCTCTCACTCCGGCGATGCCCCGCCAGGCCCCGGGTATCACGAATGCGAGGCCGATCAGGAGATGATCAACTGGAATTGAGAGTGTGACACCCCACACTGACAACGTGACTGGTGGGGCGGCCAGCACTCCAAGTGAGAAGCGCTCCTGCGGTGACAGCCAGAGCCCCGTCCAGAGACCGAAATAGAGGTGGCCTGTCACAATGCCGAGAATTTCTCCTATCCTGTCCCCTCTCTCTTTTCCGTATTTCTGCCTCAGCCTCTCATGTTCGTATGAACGGAACAGTGGGGGCAACACCGCTATGATTCCGACCAAGCATAGCAGGAATAGGATTGACATGCTCCTCTTGTACCACTATGCACTCCTATATTTCCTTGGACTCGCCGCTTGCTGAGGATTGTTTCGAGAGCACCTCGTCCAACATCTAACAGAATCGCAAAGTCCTCTGTTCCTGTCTGCTATGGGACGATTGCGAGTAGTCATCGTCGATATCATGTAGTGCCAACTACAGAGATGCTCGCTTGCTGTCGTCGCAAGTTTCGTACCTCTGCGATTCTGGCGAGGAGCCCTCCCCCTGCGCCACTAGACCACCATATCTGATTTGGATCCCTAATAGGCGCCGACGCGTACAGCACCGGCCAGAGCGCATTCTGTGCCAGCAAGAGATTGAGTGTCCAGTCTGCGACCACAGTCATGACGAACATCATTATTCCTGCGAGTATTCGTTTGACGAGCGGGCAAATATGAAACCGAAGACTGCATCCCTCATTCACCAGACTCCTGTAGGTGATTGGAATCACAATGATTGGTACGCCGAGAAGAAGAGCCCACTAGAAGAAGACCGGGGCGATGGCTGCACCCAAGAGGACTCTTGAAGGTATGAGGACCGTATACAACACAAGCCATGTCTTTGGTATCCAGAACCACGTCTTGATCTCGGAATCACTGCTCACGTTGTGCACCTCTTCTCTCGCCTCCAGCTACACTAATTACTTCTGCCATCTGGCAATGTCGTTTCATGGCCTCTTGGAGCGAACCTTGATACGGGGGTGCGTTGAACTATCTGTGATGAGCATGGCACGACACATTGTGGTGGCGGATGACATCTACGAGCACCTGAAGCACCTGAAAAAACCCGGCGAGAGTTTCAGTAATGTAATCCGCCGAATACTGGATTGTGTGGACAACTCAGGTCTGTTGGAGCGTTCGCCGAGCGCGGTGCGATGATGCCCTATGGTGTGACTCGATTCAGCACACGCGGAAAGGCGCATGCATCCCTTATGTGGTCCAGCTTTAGCATCCACCACACAAGCCGCTCGGTCCCTAGACCGAAACCTGCGTGGGGCACCGAGCCGTACCTTCGGAGGTCAAGGTACCACGAATAGTCTTCCGGGTTGAAGCCCTCGGCCTTGATTCTTTCCACAATGCTATCGAGATCTTCCTCGCGGGCACCGCCCGTGGTCATCTCACCGTAGCCCTCTGGTGCCATCAGGTCTGCTGACAGAACGAATCCCGGATAGTCTGGGTCCCTCTTCACATAGAAGGGCTTGATCTTCTCCGGATATCTGTAGATGAAGAACGGCTTGTCAAAGTGGTTGGAGAGTGCACGTTCCGCCCTCGCACCGAAGTCCTCTCCGAACTCCATGTCGATGTCATAACTGTGAACAATGTCCACAGCCTCTTCGTAAGTGATTCTCTTGAAGGGCGCCTTTATCTTGGCAAGAAAGTCGGGGTCGCGGCCCACAGCTCTAATGGCCTCGGGCATCTTCTCGGCGACCGTGTTGCAGATGTGCGCAAAAAGCTGCTCTTCGACCTGCATGATCTCTTCGAGGCCCTTGTAAGGGCATTCCGCCTCAATGTGCCAGTACTCTGTGAGATGACGTACAGTGCGCGATTTCTCCGCCCTGAAAGAAGGCGTGATAGAATATACGTCTCCGAGAGAAAATATCAGTGCCTCAAGATATAGCTGTGCGCTCTGACTCAGGTACGCCTGTCTGTCAAAGTATTTCAGGCTGAAGAGTGTGGCTCCCCCTTCGCATGCGCTCCCCACAAGAATCGGGGGGAAGGTTTCTACGAACTCATTATCGTGGAACCACTCACGAGCTGCACGAACGGCCTCTGCCTTGACCTGCATTATCTGTGTGAGTCTGCGGCTTCTCAACCACAGGTGTCTGAGGTCCAGCAGAATCTCGATTGACTGGTCCTTGGTGATTGGAAACATATGGGAGGGGCCGATGAGTTTGAATCCCGTGATCTCCAGCTCGATTCCACCTGGTGCCCGCTTGTCCTCTTTTGCAATACCGGTGATCTGGACTGACGCCTCTATGCCCAGATTCTCGGGGATCTTCACCTGTGGATTCTGGTTGGGATGATGCACGCACTGAAGCACGCCGGTCTCATCGCGAAGAACGATGAATGTGGCCTTTCCATGTATCCTCTTGCGGTAGACCCAACCGCGAATGGAATAGGTTTCACCGGGGGTCCGCACATCTCTGATCTTGACGATCCTATCTGCGCTCAAGGCTCATCCCGTGAAGCAGACCTCTTTGGTGACCTTATAATAGTATGGCCAGAAACCACATCCCGTTTTTCGGCTCCCGTGAGATCTCCGGCTGTTGATTGTCGCACTGTCCGGCTGCGGCTCCTAGAACGACCAGATGTAGAGAATCATCACCAAGACAGCCACGACAACACAGACGATGACCTGCCACGGTTTCGGTTGAATGACGACCTCCTCTACTCTGGTGTACTTTAGCCTGTCAAACACAAGGTATGCGATTGGAAGTGTGATTACTGCGGCAGCTACTTGGTCGACTATCCAATGCTGACGAACAAAGAGAGTTGAGATCATCACTGCGATTGCGATGGGCCATGCGATGTATCCATACTCTCTCTTGGCCTTCCATAGCGAATAGGCCGCCAGCAGCGAGGTGGAGCCGTGAAGGCTGGGGAAACAATTCACGTGGACATCCGTGTTGTAGAGGAGCTGGATCTGCATGGAGAAGAAATCGGTGCCAGTCACAACACGTTCTGGTCCCTGTACGGGAAACGCGAGGTAGATTGCATAGGCTATCACATTGATCAGCACGTACGACAGAATCAGTGCATTGCGGAACTCTCGTTGGACGAAGGAGAGGTATACGTAGCTGAAGAATATGAACGAGTAGAAGACGTACCAGTAGATGATAATCACCGGGGGCACAAGAGGAATCATGAGATCTATTGGCGTAGCAAGTGTCACGGCAGTGTGAAGCTGTAGCGACAGGTTCGCCACAGGTGTATACAGTAGTGAGATGCCAAAGATGACAATAATCGCCATGATTCCCTGTAAGAACCACATGTAGTTTCTAATGCGTTCCATTCCTACATCAAATTCAGAGTACGGGCTAAGTCACAGATATACATTGCCTACAGTTCGCAAAGGTGGGAGTAGGTAAAGAAAGAGGTGGGCGAGCGGAGGCCCATTTCAAAGAGGACCTCAGCCGCCCTGTTGTTCCACATTGGCACGAATTATCTCTGAATGAGGCCGTACCCGTATGCAGGATCCCATCCCGACGGCCCAAGGTCCAACGCCGTACTGTGCAGATAGCCCCGAATCGTGTCAGTACCTGTATCGTCAAAGGAACCAACTGGCATCTTTCCATTGATGGCGATTATCAGGGCGACCAGACCGGCCACGTGTGGACATGCCATGGATGTTCCGGATAGAGTGTCGTAGCCTCCGTTCTTGTAGGTGCTGTAGATTTTGACTCCTGGTGCGGTCAACTCCACGTACGACCCGGTATTGGAGAAGGAGGCAACAGAATCATCTTTGTCTGTGGCCCCGACGGCGATCACCTCCGGGTACGCTGCAGGGTATGAGATCTCTTCTGTTGAAGGATCCCCATCACCGTCGTTTCCTGCTGCCGCGACTATGACAATTCCCAGGTTGTATGCGTGGATGATCGCATCATGTACCTCCTCGGGGGCAGAAGAGCCACCGAGGCTCATACTGATCACATCTGCGTCATCCTCTGTGCCCTCGATGCCGTCAGGTCCCTGACACGCAAGGTATATGCCCGTGACCAAGTCACTCCAGTCTCCAGAGCCACCATTGCCTAGAACTTTAATCGCGTAGATTTGTACATTGGCGTACATCCCCACGACGCCATTCTGGTCACGGATGGCACCTATAGTACCTGCACAATGAGTGCCGTGGCCATTTCTGTCTTCGACGCCTGTTGTACCGGTCGCGTCTGCCCACCATGCAATGTTGGGCGCAAGATCCGGATGATCGAGGTCAATGCCAGTGTCTAGTATGGCCACTTGTACCGCCGTTGTATATTGGTCACCGTCGTAGTTTCCATTGAAGACCCGTTCTATTCCCCACGGAGTTTCTGGGTCATCATCCTGCCATGGGTAGGTTGTATCGTCGCCGCCACCGCCGAGCCAGTCAGGGGGTCCAACAAGAAGTTTGAATCCCGTGTCTGCTGGTTTGAACGTAAAGGCGGCTAGGGGAAACATTGCCCCAATCACGAAGAAGAGGACAATTCCTGCCAGTGCCTTGTTCTTCAACCTTTCTCTCACCTGTGCCGTTTCGGTGCCCGTCACATCTGTGATGGACTGCCCATCTCACGGAGGCGTACCTAATAAATATTGGGTCATTTCTATACTTTCCAGTCAAAAAGTATAAACATTACCCATCAACCAATACCTCGAGAGTGAACTCTCTTGAGATGGAAACGAATTGTCATATTGGTGCTGCTCTTACAACTCCTCTTGGCTGTCAGCAGTGTTGCAGCGTGGAGCAACGGAGGCGAGAGCAGCGACGAGTCAGATCCAGACTACGGAACACACGATCAGTTCGCCAAGTACGGCATGATCTACGTCAAGGAGTCTTTTCCGGGGCTGGTGTCATGGCTTGAGGAGGACATGTCGGAGTATCTGTACTGGACAGAGGTCCCTGACATGGTGCTTCAAGACTGGACCAATCACAACTATGACTTCGGCGACTATGGCTATCGGGGAGGTCCACCTGATCGCGGGGCGCCCGATGCGGTTCAGACCTGCTATAACTGGGTCGTGGGAAACCTGACTCTCTGGGTCGAGGCCGGCCAATCATCGGGCTCCACATACGCATCTGATGCTAGAAAGGCGATGGGGATGTTGACACACTATCTTGCTGACGTGTGCAACCCGATGCATACGGACGATGACGCCACCGATTCTGGGAAAGAGCATGAAACCTTCACCGGGCGCGTGGGCAGCTACACGTACCGGATGAGCTATCACAGCTGTCATGAGAAGGCAACTACGAGAGCGTGGGAGGCCTATGAGTACGAATTTGATGCCATTCGTCCTGACGTGACGGCTGACCTGCAGAATGGCACAGCACACGACGAAACTCTGTGGTGTGCTCAGTTCGCCAACATGGGCGCTGACCGTACTGGTCGTACAACTGGTTACGAGGGGCAAGATGTCGGCGATCACTATCAGGAATTTCTGGAAGAGATAGTCTACGGCTTTGACAACGCGATATGCACTGTGCATCACGGTATCACCGTGGAGGGAACGACTGACCAGCTATACTACTGGAACGTCGAGTTGATGCAGCTTGGTGCAACATCCATTGGCAAGATAATCTACCACGCTTCGATTGCTGCCGGTGTGAGTGACAGCACAGGAGATGACGGTGATTCATCCGTTGCCATGTACGTGCAGGACATCAGCTGGGACGAGGTCATTATCCATGGTCGAATCGCTCGTACTGACCTCTACTGCTATGTCACAGTTGTCGACACTAATGGCAATGTGATTGCTGGTGCGGAGGTCACAATTGATTGGACGCACCCTGATGGGTCCGTTGTGCGAATGACTGCCACCACGGATTCAAATGGCGTTGCGACTTTCGCTCAGTCTGATGTCGGCAGTGGTACTCATACTGTGACTGTCGTAGATGTGACAGAGGCCAGCCACACTTACGACCCGTCCCTCAACTTAGAAACCACTGACTCGTACACCGTATGACCTGTCGACGCTTGTGGTGTGAACCTAACGGTCGGGTTCCGCGCCCAGCGATGGCGGGCCCGACCCATTCTTGCACTCGTTCCACGGATATGCATCGTGATGCATTCATAGAAGACAGTGCATTGGGTGTCATCTTAACTACTGGGCTCGAACATTTTATAAGTCATGCATCTCCATGGGTCTTGATTCGTATGCTGCGGCCAACGACTCTGTCTGTCCTGCTTGTTGGGGCAATTATCCTTGGGGGAATGTGCGCGTTCGTCATGCCGGTGGCTGCTGGAACTGTGACCATCAGGAGTTCGAACGATCAAGTCACGGTCAGCGTAAAGATTCTCGATGCATACTACACCGATGCTGACGACGACGGCTATGAGGACGATGTGGTTGCCCTGTTCGACATCTATCTCGATGGAGCGGTGCGGTATAATATAGACATCTATCCGGAACTCGTGTTGCCGTCCGGCGAGTCATTCCTGTACGGCTACACAATAAACACGCGGCTGTCAACGCTTCACTGCACCATGTACTTTCTGCATCATGCCACTGAAACCGGGAACTACACGTTTTCTGTGGATGTGGTGTCGTATACCGGCGGTGTGGCAACCGGCCAAGTGAACTATGTCTTTGACCCACCGGGCGGCTCTGGAGATGCTGACCCATGTGCAGTCCTTGAAGTGGCCTTCTGATGCAGCAAGCCCCACGGTCCACCTCTTGTGAGGATGGCTGAAGGGCTGCCGATGTCCTTGGCAACAGGTGAGTCGACGATGCCACTGTCACAACTTGACCTAAAGCTCTTACACCTGATAGAGCTGAAGCCCACGGTTTCAATCAAAGAGCTGGCCGAGAGAACAGGTGTGAGCTGGGTCACAGCGAATAGACATCTACAGCGACTGAGAAAGGACCGGGTTCTCTCAGATCCCATTGCCGTGTTTGATCCCGATGCACTCGGGCTTGAGCGTCACATCGTAGTTCTTCAGACTGACTCGGAGGAGTGCTTGGAGGGTCTAGAAAAGGCATGTGACATACATCCCTACACCCACTATCGCTCGAGGATCTATGGCCCCATGACTGGCCTCTTCATTCAATTTGATGTTCCTCCAGAGGGCGGTCACAATCTCCATCTGTTTCTTGAAGGCCTCCACGACCTTGGCCTGTGCAAGATCAGTGGAATGTTCCGAAGCAGTGGCATCCGTACCACAACAGTCACCGACCTGCGGCATTTCGATCCTGAAACAATGTCCTGGCGCTACGATTGGGATGCATGGGCCTCTGACATTCAACACGCCTCGTCCGAATTGAAGAGAGTGAAGCGACCGAACAGAGGAAGACCTCTCGGCTTTACGACTGTGGACCTCGCCATTCTCCGTGAACTCACGGCCAACGCCAGTATTGGTCAGGCAGTTCTTCAAGAGAAGTTCAACCTGTCCCAGAGCACAGTCAGCAGAAAGGTATTGTTCCTGATGCAGAACTTTGTCGATTCCGTTCGCGCGCAGATTGACCGCTCTCGTTTTGATGTCACTTCAACAAAGATGTTCTTGTCCACTGATGGTGGGGAGTCAGCACGGAATCGCATCTACAATGCATTCTCGCTCAGCACTGCTCCCCCATTCCCAATCGCCATTGATCTGATCGAGGAGTCGGGTGTTGTGCTCTGGGGCCGGATGCCCCCATCGCATGAACACAAGTTCTTCTACACGCTGTGGCGATATCTGCCCGACATTCAAGTATTCACAATGGACACGGTCAGAAACCATAGTCAGCTCTACTGGTTCTATCCGGAGAACTACGACGTGAACGTACAGCGTTGGAAGTACGATAGGGAGTGGATGGTTGATACCCCACTTCGTGCCCTTCAAGAGGCCCTCCAAAGGAAAAGCCGGGGCCACCGTCAATCCCGTGCCTGATCACTAGTGTGTCCGGTGTCAAACAAGCTAAGTCGGAAGCCAGTTTGACTGTGGCACAGCTGGACGCAGATTGGTTACTTTAATTCCGTTTCATGTCCGTTGGTCTGCTTGGGAGCTGACCGCAAGGCGTTTCTTAACACTCTGGGCGCAGCGAAGCGATACTCAATCCACGTACCAAAACGGTCATGTGGCAATCCTTATCTTGCTCCACGCCAATACCATAATTTGATTATAATATTGGTGAAGAAAATGCAGGTCAAGAAGAGAGACGGTTCTCTTGAGGCATTCATGCCCGAGAAGATAGTCGTCAGTGCTGTGAAAGCTGGGGCGCCCTACGAGGTTGCAAGGGAGATTGCAAGCTCGCTTGAGTCCCGACATAAGAAAGAGGAAGTCTTGGAGAGCCCCACTATTCGCAAGTATGTACTCACCGAGCTCAAGTCCCGCGGACATGAGTCGGTGGTCGAGAGCTGGGAGGCATACGATCAGCGGAAGAAGTCCTCATAATATGAGTGCGGGGTCGGGGACCTGACGAAGGCCCCCACGTGCACAGAGGTGCGATAATCTCCGACACAGAGTGGACTCTCGCGATATGGCGGGACCGCATCAATTCCTCAAGTACCGGAGTCTGTTCTACGGTGTCTGTCATACGTTTGTCCAACTTACAATCGACAGTTGGAGATTGACTTCCACCACTCACTGCAGAATCAGACACAACGGATCTACCTTCGTTCTGAGTACGTCCAGTTCATCGTTTGTGGGCGGTTTTTCGACCTTGGCATCTTTGACCTCAATCTCAAATCCCGTGTTGTCTTGAACTTCCTCGGGTGACGAGTTCTCATAGTACGTGGAGAGATACATTCTGCGTGTCTGCGGATCGAATCGCATGACGCCAAGTGTGGTGAAGACGGCCTCTGGTCCCCCTCGCGGCAGGCCACGACGTTGTCGTGAGTCACCTCCATCCAGCCACCCAGGACTCGTAACATAGTCAAGTCGCTCAACGAAACGTCTGCGTTCGTGTCGCATGAAGACGAATGTGTGACCAACAAACGATGCAACGTCACATGCTCCTCCGCTTCCGGGTAGCCTCACTGTGGGCCGCTCATAGTCGCCAATCACCGTGCTGTTGAGGTTTCCGTACGCATCTATCTGGGCACCGGACAGAATCCCAACCACCCTTGGGCCAGTGAACCGGTTCTGCATGAACGCAAAGGCGTCTCCGAGGCCGCCAAGGTGGGACGCTCCCTGCATGACCCGGGAGTCCGCGACCGACAACGGCAGTTCCTCAAGTTGCGGGTCGAGAGCACCGGTCTCAAAGAAGACGACACAGTGCGGTGCGTGAGTCATCTTTGCAGTCATGGCCGCCAGCAGTGGCAGCCCTGTGCCGCAGAATACGATATTATCATTGGTGATCCTCCTAGCGCATGCTATGGCCATCATCTCCATGTCCGAGTAGTCCTCTTTCACAATAGATCCCTCCTCGCGTAGCCGAGTCCGAGCGATGCCCGCAGTCGGTCTAGCTGTTCGTCACCAATGAGCCGCAAGTACTCGTCAAACCCGCTGGTTCCAAAGACGTAGTGATCAAGATAGTCGCGAAACCGCTCGTCATCAGCTGCGATCTCTCTGTACTCTTCGAGGTGTTTCATGTCGTAGTCATAGTATCGATAGCATGCCGTGGGATGCGCTCCAAACGGTTGATGTACCACTGCATCGACTATCACGTGCGGTAGGCTGTTACACCATGGATCCTGCCTCAGTTCATCCGGTGACACCAGCTCCTCACAAGATACGATGACGTGCCTCGAGGCTCTCGCCTGCTCGATGTCAGCAAAAGTCAGTCCCTCAATCCTAGTCGTCCCATCTGTTGCTGCCTTCTGCACATGGATGATTGTCACATCAGGGTTGACTGCGGGAACCAGAACAACACGTTGTCTTTCCCTACTGAACGGGTCCTCAATCACGACGGCCTTTCTAGGGGGAATCTCTGGTGTCCTCTCTCTGAATTGGGAGTCGAAGCCCCACTTCTCTATGATGTCCGAACCCAGTCCAGAGTACGTGGGCAAGAAGGGTGCGCCCATCGCGCCGGCCATGAACCTGAGAGTCATCTGATAGTTGGAATAGTCCTCGATTCGTAGCGTCCCCTCTTGTACAGCTCGCCTGAAACGGACACATGTTGGTGCGAGTCGCCCGTTGGCACCGTAGGCGATCTCAAGAAGGTCGACAAGACCGGCTCCCACCAGCAGGTCCATCGCCTGACTGCCTGAGTGCATCACAAGATGGAGCTGCCTGATTCGCTGCCTAATGATCTCGTGGACCAGGGCCATGGGATTGCGGTTGATCGTGAAACCGCCTATTGAGATGCAGGCACCGGAATGCACAAACTCTCTAACGGCATCGCTTGCAGACATCAGTCTTGAAGACAAGTTCTCTCACACTAGCAGACGGGTCAACGCGATACTAATATGACTCGACATGGACTCCCTCGATTCGTTCGAAGTCCCTCTTGTTTCGTGTGACAATAGTGTTACATCCGTTCGACATCGCTGTGGCGGCTATCAAGAGATCTCTCACACTGAGCGGCGTTCCCCTCGTGTAGTTTGCTCGTTGAATGTCGGCTGCAAGTCTTGCAGCCCTTCTGTCAAATGACCACAATATGGGCAATCGTGAGAGAAGTGTTTCGACGATGTTCAGTGCCTTCTGCTGTCGCTCTGGTTGTCTATCTGCGGATGACAGGACCAACAGTTCGTAAGCCACTATGCTTGGGACGGCCAATGTAACAATCTCTTCCTCTAGCTCCTGCATTTTCCGCTTGGCCGCCCTATCACCCGCCAAGAAGTCTATGAGAAAGCTGGTATCCAGTGCCACTGTCGTCATTGGTTCCACCCAGTGCTCCATGTTTCCCGAAGACTCTCTTCTGCCTCTCTCGTCTTACTTCTTGAATACGGCCACGTACCAGCCAGATCCATCAGGCTCTCTCGTCTGCGGCCAATCAGTCTCTTGATAAGTGCGCCAAATGATTCGCCATCGCGTTTCATTTTCTTCAACAACGAGTACAGATCATCGCCGACCATAATCGTCTTTGGCATCATCTCACCCTGATACAATGGGCTGT
>CAZSTY010000019.1:0-11277 GCA_964609885.1 uncultured archaeon | reverse complement strand
GAGGCCACTTCCTCGACCGCACAGAGGCGAAACCGGGAGCACTACCACGGGATTTGACCTAGGCCGGGTCATTTGGTGGCGCGCGTCAGACGGCGAAACAGGAATCATCATACCAAGAGCAGAGATGACATGGGACACGGAAACAAGTGGCATCTTGAAGCACATTGAGCTTCGAGGTGTTCCGGGGATGTTACACTTCAAGTTCGTCCGAGACACCATGCGTGCAAACACGGATATCGTGCTTCTTGTCGTCGACTCATCAGACAAAGAGATGATCGAAGAGGCGGTTGTTCATCTGGAAGAAGCGAGGGCTGCCTTTCCGGGCAAGACAATTGAAGTGATAGCAAACAAGCAGGATAGAAACGATGCTGCTCGGCCCGATGAGGTCGCATCTTGGTTGGGCGTTGAGAGGGCCATTGGCATGAGTACGCTGGACCATCAGGCCTGCAGGAGAGTGATGGCCGAGATTCTTTCGGCGCACGCTGGCTCGACTCAGAATTGATGATTCGTACAGCCATCTTTTAACTACGGACGCATTGTAAGAACACTCGGTGATTTGAGATGGAAGAGTTGAGACCGCGACTGCTAGCCATTATAGCGATCACGCTGCTCATGATTCCGATAACGATGAGCCCGCTCGCCAACGCATATCAGCCTGGTGACGAGGAGGCCATCTTTGGCCACACCTTTGCAGAGGAGTACTGGACAAACAGTTCCATTGCAATAACAGGCTCCTCTGCGAACGCCAGCTTCACAGCGTCCTACGTGCATGTGGACGATTTTCAAGCGTGTCTCATCGCGTTTAACAGAATCAATACGAGTGACGGAAAACAGATCATAATCCCTTACCAGCTCTTCGGAATGCACTACAAGACTCCAGAGGAGCAGGATGTCTTCATCGGAGCAATCTTCGCGTTCCTTCTGGTGCATAACGAGAGCTACGGGAATAATGACCTTCCAGATATTGGGAATGAGGACGCGTGGTACATTGTGCCCATGACGAACAACAATCCTTGGCCGGAGTACACGCCCGACGTAGAGGCCATTCCCGCCACCAAGATCTCTGAGGGCCACTACAGATTCGGAATGAGATACTACAACATGTCAGCACGGGTCGTGGCATCGATGTCCAAGGCGGGCTTCGCCGCGTCACTGCTGTTCCCGATTCTCACTGTTATGATCAGTGAGATAGTGATTCAGTACGATATCGTGATTCAGAGCAACGGCGAGGTCCACGTTGAAACCCTCTACACAATTGGTCAAGTCCTCAAAGCCAAGTGGCTTGGCCTGTTCGATGTCGACCCAGCGGACATCATCAAGGACAGCATGGAGATATCCGCCGTACACTATCTGTCGGTGTTCACATCGAAGTACAATGTGACAACAGCGTCTTCGGGTCACTCACTCAGTCCTCCGGAACACACGACGCCACTAGATGAGAACCTCACAATAAGAGTGGGTGATGACAACGAGCGAGCTCTGGACATCAGACTTGGACGACAGTATCAACTGCTAAACGAGTCAACAGACCAATGGACTACGGTGTCGGACAACGAAACAGCCATCGTGGCACTGCTTGGTGCTAGGGGCGGCGACTTTCTTCTGATTGCATGGCAGGCACCCCTCTCTGCATTTCTGTTCTCGCATATGGCATACGGCCTCTCAGAAACCGTTCGTTCTCGCTATGGCTCCGTGACTAACCTCGTGGCGAATGCCACCAAGGAGTTCCACAGTAGTCAATGGTGGTACTCCGTCACGTTCCCGAAGTGGAACGGCCTCAGGATCCATCAGGATCCGACCTACGTAGCTCAGACGAACTTGGCCGAAACAACATCTACAACAACAGGCACAACTACGAACATCCCGAAGATACCCACGAGCTATCTCATCATCGGCGGCGTTGTGGTCATCGTTGTGATAGCTCTCGTGATGAAACGCAGGTGACTTCTCTCAGTACGTGACGCGTGGGAACTCCCCACGCAGCACGTCCCTCTTTTTCTTGACACTGTGACTATGCTAGAAGATTTTTGGCTCCTCCCACTCGCCAAAGACCTCCCGCCATACATCACATATCTCGCCAATCGACGCGTAGGCCTTCACAGCCTCCACAACGTAAGGCATGACGTTCTCGTCGCCCTCGGATGCCTTCCTCAGTCCATCGAGTGCCTCCTGCACCTTCTTGTTGTCACGTTCTCGGCGTATACGATTCAGACGCTCAATCTGCTTCTTCTCAACCTCGGGGTCAATCTTCAAGACGGGAATCTTGATCTCTTCGCCCTCGAGCACGTACTCGTTCACGCCGACGATTATCCGGCGTTTCTCCTCAATCTCCTTCTGGTACCTGTATGCAGCGTTAGCAATCTCCTTCTGGAAGAAGCCCTTCTCGATTGCCTCCAGTACACCACCCAGTGCCTCTACGCGGTCAAAGTACTTGTACGCCTCCTCCTCCATCTCGTTGGTGAGGGCCTCAACATAGTAGGAGCCAGCGAGGGGATCGATGGTGTTGGCCACGCCACTCTCATACGCAAGCACCTGTTGTGTCCGTAGGGCGATTCTAACAGCGTCCTCGGTGGGCAGGCATAGGGCCTCGTCCATGCTGTTGGTGTGAAGGGACTGGGTTCCACCAAGAACTGCTGCGAGCGCCTGGTAGGCTGTGCGAACGATGTTGACCATTGGCTGTTGCGCTGTGAGAGAGCACCCAGCAGTCTGCGTGTGGAACCGCATCCATAGAGAACGCGGTTTCTTGGCACCGAATCGCTCCTTCATCTCGCGGGCCCAGATTCTCCGAGCCGCACGATACTTAGCGACCTCCTCGAATATGTCATTGTGTGCATTGAAGAAGAAGGAGAGCCGCGGGGCAAATGCATCGACGTCCAGCCCTCTCTTCACAGCCCATTCCACGTAGGTCAGACCGTTGAGTAGGGTGAATGCCAGTTCCTGCACGGCCGTGGAGCCAGCCTCACGAATGTGATAGCCGGAGATTGAGATTGTGTTCCAACGTGGGATGTGCTCTGTGGCGTACTCGATTATGTCTGTGATGATTCTCAATGATGGCTCGGGCGGATAGATCCAGCTCTTCTGCGCCATGTACTCCTTCAATAGGTCGTTCTGAATCGTGCCGCCAATCTGGTGAGATGACACGCCCTGTTTCGCTGCCGCGACCATGTACATCGCCAGCAGGATGGAGGCCGGTGCATTGATGGTCATGGACGTTGTGACCTTATCGAGTGGAATCCCCGAGAACAGAATCTCCATATCCTTGAGTGTGTCCACTGCAACACCGAGCTTCCCCACCTCACCGTACGAGAACGGATGGTCGGAGTCACGACCGAAGATGGTTGGAAGATGGAACGCAACGCTGAGGCCGGTCTGACCGTTCGCCAAGAGGAACTTGTATCTGGCATTTGACTCTTCAGCCGTCCCCATTCCGGCAAACTGGCGCATCGTCCAGATTCTCCCGCGGTACATAGTCGGCTGAACTCCGCGGGTGTACGGATAACGACTTGGAAAACCAAGATCACGAAGATAGTCGAAGTTGGGAATATCGAGAGGTGTGTAGAGGCGCTTTATGGGTCGACTTGAGGTCGTGACGAATTGTTCTTGCCTCTCAGGGTGCTTCTTCATGTGAGGCTCCAGTACCTCGGACTCCCACTGGTCCATGGCCTCTCGAATCTTGCGAAGCTCATTCTTCCTCTCGACTTCGGCCTCCGAGTCGTTCGCCTTCGTCGCGTTCATGTGAGGCATCTCCTGCGTCCGACATGGCCGCTTTTCCCGGCCCGTGTTATTAACTGTTCGATTTGCCGTCAGTACTCGAAACCTCTTCTTGCCATCAGCTTCTTGGTGGCATAATAGTGCTTGATCTCTCTCATCTCGGTAACGAGGTCCGCAGCATCAATCACTTCCTGTCGGGCGTACCTTCCGGTCATTATCAGCTCCACGTCAGGGGGTTTCATGTGAATCAGCTCAAGTTGATCCTCAAGACTGATGAGATTCCACTCCACTGCCACATTGATCTCGTCGAGGATTAGAACGTCGCAGTTGTGCTCGCGCAATGCTTCTTGGGCCATCCTGAGCCCTTTCTGTGCCAGCTCGATATCGATGGGGTCGGGGTTGTCCTTGTTCACAAACGAGGACCGACCCACCGGTATGATGGTAAAATTAGGAATCATCTCGGTAGTGCGGAATTCCCCGTAGTTGATGTCGCTGCCGTCGCCTCTCCAAGCAACCTTTGCTTTCATGAAGCAGATCATGAGTACTTCAAGGCCATGACCCGCAGCACGAAGACCAGCACCCAATGCGCAGGTGGTCTTCCCCTTGCCGTTCCCAGTCAGTACCTGTACCTGTCCTTGAACCTCTGGTTTGCGGACACTCACTTCGATACGCCTCTCAATCTCAGGGCAACTTCTGCGACTCGCCGACCTAGAAGACGCCCACTCTTGATGGCGAGTTTGTCGTCCTTTGCACCCCGCCACCTGCCCTCGTCCGTCTGCATGCTCCCTATACCTGCAATCCCATCATGGATGGGGCTGCCCAGACTGCCGACGACTATCATCCCCTGTGCCAGCGCATACCGATTGAGGTAGTCGATGACCACTTCTTGGCCCCCGTACTTCAGGCCCGCGTAGGTGACGGCCCCGAACACCTTGTCCCTCAATTGGTTGTCAAGCATCTTCATGACGCGACTTCGGTCAATGAAGTCCTTCAGCAACCCGGGAACCGTTGTAAAGTACGAGGGTGCACCGATGATGATGGCATCGGCGGAACGACAGATCTCCTCCAGCTTGGGCATGTCATCCTTCTCGCTCTCGGGGCACGGCTTCTTCCGTATGCAGAGATCACAGCCCGTGCATCGCCGGATCTCATAGTCAGCAAGGTCCACCAGTCGCGTTTCGCCCGAAACTCCGTTCTCGCTTAGAACCTCGGATGCGGCGTCCAAGGCCTGTTCCAAGACGTAACGCGTGTTGGAGCGTGCCTTCCTAGGCGAGCCATTTAGTCCCACAATCAGCATACTCGATACCTCTTCAACCGATGATGCGGAGGATGCCGGCCAACTACTTTTCTGTTTCGACTCCCAACTAATCTTCACTCTGCACTGAGAAGTCGTTCGATTCCTGCAGCCAACTCGCCCACGGCTTGAACAGCCTTAATCTCACTGCCTTGCCTGTAGGGCGCAGCCACAGCAGTCAGTGACTCCACTTGAAGCAGTCGCACGCGATATCCGTCAATGTCAACACTTACCGGGACGAGGTCGACAGAGGGACGAATTGCACCGCGGAGTATCTCCTCGGAGATTGTCTCGGTGTGCCGGTGAGGAACATTGCCGACAATCATCTCACCAAGGGGGCCAAAGACTCCCGCATAGGCGATCTCGTACCGTGATAACACATCATCTATCAGCAGCTCAATCTTGCGGGTCGTGTTCTTGTCAAGAGGCCGCATTCCAAACCGAGCGTAACTGTCAATCACATCGGATATGCCCTCAACATCCGATATGTCACCCGGCCATGCGCTGATCACTCCGCTGAAGTTTCGTACGATGTCTTTCCCCACTGAGTACACCGTGCGTTTTAGCCACTCGATTGGACCATCCTTCGTCGCCTCTACGGCAACGGCAAAGGACTCGAAGAAGCAGTATGCCCACAGGGTGTCGTCCTGCTCCAATACGTACGGAACTCCCCGCTGCGTGCTACGGCTGGATGAAAGGAGAACAAGACATGCACGAATGTGCGCCGGAATGGCCGGATCAGCAACTGTACGGTCATTCTCGTAGCACTTGCCGTAGATGGTCGTTCCGTCATTCCGGACGATGAATGCCCTGAGAATTGTCATCACTCCCAGCCGTCCGTTGAGCTCAGATGCCGGTTGGAATTAAGTGTTATCTGTAGCAATTTCCCGGCGCGAGTAGGCGTCTTTTTATGAACAGAGAACGAGCGATTCTCGGTGCAACCAGTTGCCGCGAAGACGTGAGGTCCTTAAGCGTACCAGATACGACATTTACGCAGAGATTCTTCGCGTCGTCTACATCTATGGGTACTGCCCTCTCACGAGAGCAGCACGTTCGACCAACATGCCCGTTGACAGGGCAAAGACGGCCATCGAACACTTGGTGGAGAGGGGTCTGTTGGACGAGGAAGAGGACGATGGCCGGAGGGTGTACAAGGTGACGGTCAGAGGGCATCAGTATCTCGAACTGTACCGAAGGTTGGCTACGCTGGTGGGCATGCCGATTGTAGAACCGATCGTCGGAATGTAGAGTGCGATAGTCACATTTTGTGACCCTGACAGGTGACGCCAGCTTATATGCTGTTTCAGTACTGTGTAGGTCAGACAATGAAACTCACCGAGGGGATCTAGATGAAGTTCGAGAAGCAGAGAGTCGTAGAGCTGACCACCATTGACGAAGACCTAGAACTTCGCAACTGTGACGTGCTCACGCCGAGCCAAGGGGATACGATTACCATAAGGGGAACTCTGAAAGTGAGAGGCCCTCTCACAGTTCAGGGCTCACTGCACGTATCATCGATAGAAGCCAAGGACCGAATTGTTGTAGAGGGTGATCTCGTTGCCGACGGGGCCGTGAGGGTCAAGAAGGCCAACCTTGAGGTTGAGGGCTCACTCAGGGCAGACAGCGTGTCCGTTGGCAAGACACTCAGTGTTCTTGGCGACCTAGAATGTTCGGCGGCCAAAGGTGGGGGGTCGGTTAGGGTCGACGGAAACGTTAGGGCCGACAGGGTGGCCGGAGGCGGTTCGGTAGTCATCCGTGGAGATGTGGAGGCCGAAAGACTTGCGGCGGGCGGTGCGCTCACGGTCGGAGGCGCCCTGAAGGTGGAAGAAATCGCCGTTGGAGGAAGCGTCAAGGTGGGTGAAGGATCTATTGGAAATGTCGCCGTCGGCGGCTCGTTCAAGGCGAGAGGAGCAGTGAAGGTCGGCAGGATTGCGGTAGGCGGCACAGTGTCGGTCGGCCCTGACTCAAGCGTATCAAGTGTGGATGTGGGGGGAACCTTTGAGGCGGAGGGGCCTCTCAAATTCGGCAGGATTAAGGCGGGGGGTACTGCGAGAATGGCGGGAAACTCGGAGGGCAAGGAGATCAATGTGGGTGGCAAGGTGACTGTGCGCGGAAACCTTACACTTCGTGAGAGTCTTGAAGTGGGGGGAGCAGTCACTGTGAACGGTAATCTCGTGTCTGAAGAGGACATTCACGTCGGAGGAAGCCTGTCGGTGACGGGGGAGGTCCGTGCAAGGACTGTCGATGTGGGCGGAACCGCCGAGGCGAGGGTGATAACAGCGGAGAGGTTTGCCATCGGTCGAAGAGGTGAAGTGGTAGGCGTCGTGGCCGCCAAGAGCATTCTAATTCGGGAACGCGCACGGGCCGATGTGCTCTACGGCGACCGGGTGAGAATCGAGGAACGCGCACGGGTGAAGAGTGTGTATGGCCATGACATCTACATTGAGGATAGATGCAAGGTCCTTAATCGCATTGTCTACACAGAGGAACTGCATCTGGAGGATGTAGAGCTCAAGAATGAGCCCGAAAAGGTGGACGAACTCCCACCGGTAGAGCAGGTCATTGCCGAGAACATTGAGCAGGACAACTCATAGGTATCGGTCACTTTGGCACAAGAAGAAGAATCCGGCGGCCACACTCAGGGGTGTACGGTCTGCCGTCAAATCCGCCGTACTCGCCTCGCACTCTCAGCCTGCTCATGCGTATGAGGAGATCAACCTCACGGTTAAACAATATCGCAGCACCCGAAACCTCCTCAATGGTCGTGCCCTCAGACTTCTGCCTACCTGGGGGCACAACCGTGAAGGTCTCACGCAATGTGAGAATCTGACGTACGAGGTCGCAGTCAATCACTCCACGTCTGTAGACCTTAGTGCCATCTGAGAGGGTGACCGGGCCCTCCTCAAACACCGCGTGCTCTGGCATGGCGCCACCCGGAAACAGGTCGAGAACAAAGACGCCCTCAGGTCGAAGGTGCTCCCGGACGCAACTGAGAAGAGAGAGCTGTTCATCTGTGGTTATTGCGTGTCCGAACGACGCAGGAATCAAAATGAGCGAGAATCGCTGACCCAGATGAAAGGACGTCATGTCACCCTCAATCACTTGAAGACGCTCGCGAGTATTGGTAGGGAGGGACTCGCGCTTTGATCGGAGCACACTCAGCATCGACTGCGACTTCTCGAGAGCCGTGACCTCGAAGCCCGCCTTGACTAGAGGAATAGCCACACGCCCTGTACCAGCTGCGAGGTCGAGAACGGGAGAACCATACTGCATCGCAAGCTCAGTATAGAATGGTATGTCGTCATTCTCAGCGAACAGGTCATAGAGGCGGGCACTGCGCTCGTATCCGCCCCTCAGATGCTTATACTCGTCGACCAAGGACATGACACCTGCTGTGGGACACCCTAGACTCTGACTCCAGCCGTAATAAAAGAGAAGCGGCGGGCGACGAAGGACTGTCATTCGTCCTTCGCAACCGCCTCGGCCTCACGCGACGTGAGAGGAATCAGTGGTCGCTCGGCCGTCATGCGGCTGACGATGGCGCCCATCTGATCCAGTTCTGGCCAGTCATAGACTGGCATCGCCAGGCTAATGTCCTCGCTTGCCATGGCAACCACCTCCTCTCCCTGTAGTCTGACGCTTTCACAATCACGATAGGTCAGAAACGAAGACACAGGAGTGGTGGACGGCAAGTCAGACACATTGTCTGGTGGTATTATCATAGATTACTATGTATATAAAACTTAACGCCAATAGTGCTACGTTTCTCTTGGGGGCTATAGATGGGACTCGATGTACCTCCGAGCCTCCTCAGGGCTCAGATGACTGAACTTCGCATATCGTTCGTGGACACGTAGAATCTCGCGGACTGCGGCCGTGAGCAGCTCCCTATCGCCCCACTTCTTCAGAGCTGCGATCACCTTTGGAAGGCAACCTTCCTTGTAGCTTATCTGCGACAGGACATGAATCAGCATTCTTCGGACGCGCGAGTCTGGGTCATGTGCGAAATTCTCCAACACTGGCAGGATATCCTCTGGATGTGTACGACCTCGGAGTTCCATGCCGTGTAGGACCACGCGACGAACCTCAGGACTTGGGTGAGAGCACAGACGACGTCCAAGACCCACGACCTGCTCGGGATGGACAGCACCCATCTGCTTCAAGGCCCCGACAGCACCATTTCTCACGACATGGCTTGAGTCTTGGACCGCCCGCTCTATTTCGGCGATTGCGAGATCGGGGTCTTGCTTCCCCACTTCGCCCCAGGCATATACAGCCGTCTGACGAACATGCTCGTTCTCGTCTGCCGAGAGGTGCCTCAGGACTTCAACTATCGTGGACCGCAACGACGGCTCCTCACGAAACAGTCGGCCCACTGTTACGTAGGCATGCCTTCTCACGTAGGTGTCACGGCTCGCCGCATACTCTCGAAGAGGACCGATTGATCCGTGCCGCAAGGAGCTCTCAATTTCGTGGCGTATCCTCTCCACAAGGGCGGCACGTTCGCTCTTGGAAAGGTCGTAGAACCTCATCGAGCCTGAATATGTGCTTTCACGCTATACGCTTTCTGGGTATCACAGGACAACGAACACCACTATCGTCCTGCAGAACCCCTGACTCTCACAGTCGCTTCCAACGGTGTCCGGTATCTCGCAGGCACCGCGTAGTTATCGTGCGAGTGGGCATACCACCTATCAATCAATGACTCCACTTCAGTACTGACTCTCTCCCACGTAGACTCTTCGATCACGGGACGAACTGTGAATACGTGTCGGGGCGCGTCGGCAACCACGGTCTCGCCCTTGGCCACCAAGACACCGTGCTTGAATGTCATGTACATCTTCGAGAAGACCTTCACTATGTCTTTGGGTTTCTCGGCGAGATTCACCTCATTTGGTCTGACATCGAGCACTGCGATGTCCGCATCAGCCCCGACACCCAGATGACCCTTATGGCGCTCAAGGCCGAGAATACGGGCGGGAGCCGCACGAGTCGACACGGCGACATCATACAGTGACCACTCGCGCTCAATGTCCGGAAGAGTGGACCTCTTGGCCGCTGCAGGATGGATACGTTGAATCCACTCGCTACGCTGTTTCTTCGACATCAGCCATGAGATGATCAGGGGATATTGTGTGAAAGGAGCGGCATTGGGGCTGTCAGTCGTGATGACGCATCTCCAGAGGTCACGCACAGACAGGGCGTACTCGAGGGAGATCATCCACTGGACAGAGTTAGTGAGCGACTTTGGCGAGTACGTGTAGGGAACGACGCCAGCTCCACCGGGAAGCTCTACATCAACGGCAATGTTGCTCCACTTGCCCCGAACAATACCGTACAAGCGGAACTGGAACGGACCATCGGCCGTCATCGTCATGGCAGGACCGAACGCAATCTGGCCCAAGTCGGCTGTGAAGTGATTGTGTCTGTTTGCATACTCCGCCAGCTCAAGACCCCCAGAGACCACGTTCTTCCACTCGGGCTCCTCGCCCTCCAAGCACCCCAGGCTCTCAAATGATATGTGAGTGAGATGTATGACCTGGGGCCGACCGCGATGTCCTCTGATTCCACGTACAGCCTCCAACTGGGCGATTGTTGTTTCTATGTTACCTACGGTCCCCAGATTGTTAGGGTGCAGATGCACTGTATGCGGTAGACCCAGATGTTCCACGGCAGACACAAGATCTCGGAGAATCTGGCGGGGTGTGATCTCCCAGTCTGGGATTGTTTCGTCGAGATTATGGACATTCATGTGATGGGCCCATGCGTATGTGCCTCCGGGATTGACCACCTTGACGCCATATCCGCCGGCCATTCTCAACGTCCATGCGATATATGCCGCAAGGCCAGCCATGTCATCCTCTTGGATATAGTGAAATGTGAGCATGCTGTTCGAGAAGAGCGACAACATTCCTACGTCTAGGAGAGGCACATCTGCAACCTCTTCCCAAGCGCCCAATGCCTTGACGGCGGGAATGGCGGGATCAATGACGGTGGTATAGCCCATCCGAGAGTACCGATAGCCTATGACGAACGAACTCGGCAGGACAGAGCCAACACCGGACCGAAGACGCCCTCGCCGGGGGACCGGTTCTGTTCTGTGATACTCTGGAGTCATTGTACGTGCCGTGCCAATCTTACTGCCAATGATGTGTGAGTGGAGGTCCACGCCACCCGGTAGTACCGCCCTACCATCCAGATCATAGACCTTCGCCTTGTGACTGACACAATCAACAATCTTTCCATCACGAACTGCGATGTCTGCCTCCTCA
>CAZSTY010000018.1:0-11549 GCA_964609885.1 uncultured archaeon | reverse complement strand
CTCTCAAGCCCTTCTCCATAGCTTACCTCCAAGGAGAACAAGGTGGCCGTGTGAATGCTCAGTGCAATCTCATTCAAGATATACGAGATGCGGCGCTACCTTGTTCTGAGTCTGGTCATCTCATTGGTCGCCATTCCTATCGCGAACTCATTTGTTATTCAGCGGGACCGTAACAGGAACGAGATGTACGGAGAGGCGTTTTGGATCTATGGCTTCAGGGTATACGACATGACCGACCAACAGCTCGCGGAGTCGCTTCCTCCGGAGTGGGGATTCAACGATGGTCTGCATGTTCTTCCAAGTTATCTTGGCAACGTGAAATACGAGTATCCCGTCTTCGGCCTCATATTCTTTGCAATAGCCGTATGGTTGTTTCCCGGTGTGAATGATCTACAACCTCTCTGGTTGAACTTCCTGTTGGTGTTGACATTCAACCTGAATTTGGTGCTGATAGCGATTCTCTTGGGCGACAAGATATACTACTCTCAATGGGCACGCCTGTTCTTCGGTGGCTATTTCGTCTATGGGTTGATAATGTCAGCTGGGGGTGGCAAGCTCGAGCCCATTGTTGACTGCCTCCTCTTGATGTCACTTGTTCTCTGGAGAGAGGGACAAAAGGGGAAGTCGATGTTTACACTAGGTCTGGCGGTCCAGACCAAGATCTATCCCGTCGTAGTCTTTCCATTACTCTTCATTGAGGCACCTGCGGCAGCTGTCTGGTTCTTTGTATCAATGTTGTTGACCATCATCCCATTGACGAGCTTGGGGGCAAACTTCGACTCTCTCGTCATGCACTTCCTCAACACATCCCAGTACAGCTCCTATATTGTCAATCCCCTGTACCCGGGACTTGGTCTGGCCACGCCGATTCTCGGCACCGACCCCCTCCAGACCTACATGTGGCCCCCCGGCTTCATCCCCATTGTGATGTATATCGCATTCATGCTCTACACCATTCCTCTGTACCTACCTAGCAAGAAGGAGTTTCTAGATGCCTCTTGGAAAGGCAGAATCATGCTCCTCAAACCGCTCTACATCTATCTACTGCCCGGAGTTCTCTTCGCCTACAGATGGGTGATGCCTTGGTATCTGTTCTGGCTTGGGATACTGATATTCCTGTTTGACAAGGATGAACATGCTATTGGATACCTGAAGGAGCTCACAATAGTAGGTCTTGTCTACTGGTTCGGTGTGGCCTGCAATTGGCCGTACTTCATCAGTGGCCCACTGGTTGACTTTATGACGCATTTCACATCGGGCTGGTACACATTGATTGGGCTGCTTGTGATGATTGCCTTCACTGGCGTGTCGTACCTGATATGGAAGAAAGAGATTGAACGAAGAGAACGAAAAGCCAAGCTGCTCCGTGAGGCTGAGGCCCGCGGCGAACTCATCATTTAGGTCATCAGCGCACAGTACCGTTGTTCTTGTAGTACTCAATTATCCGCTTCCGAATGCGTGTAGAGGAGGAAAGACCATCCGCATCTCGTTTCTCAAGCCGTACCACATCAACACTGATTCCGTGGCTTCTCAGTTGCTGTTGTAGCTTTTCTACGTCCAGACGTTGATCGTAGCCAAGTGCAATAACATCAGGCCTGTACTCCGTGACGATTCTACTGGGGTCAGCGTTCTCATATCCTATGACCGCCTTGTCAACAACACGCAGTGACTGAACCAGTCTACGTCTCTGCTCCTGAGGAAAGACCGGAGGTGCACCTCTCTCTCGCACGATTGTGCTGTCGCGGGCAATCACAACAATGAGTTCCCCGTCCTCGCCCGCTAGTTCCCGAGCCTGTTCCAGATACGCGATATGCCCCAAGTGCAGTATATCGAACTTGCCCGCTGCAAGCACTCGTTTCCCAGCCATACATGACAACCTTCGTGTCTACGTTCCTCAGTTCTAGTCTTCATCAACTGCGAGGAATTCTGCTTCTGTGATTATCTCGACCCTACGCTTTGTCTTCGTGATTTGGCTAACATGAATGAGACCATTAATCTCAAGCTGCATTAGTGCGAGATTTAGTTCAGCCTCTCCCGCCTCTCTTCCAATCTCCTTCTTCAGCGCCCTCTCAAGCTCATCATCTAACATGACTCCATGTCGCTTTTTCAGAATGGACATTATGACCGTTCTGAGAGGAATCGCATTCCAAGTACTCATGAGTGTGCTACCTCCGTTCTTAGATGTAACCGGGCGGTTCAGCGGTCGCGGCCATCGCGGTCTTACGCAAATCCTCATTCATCCGCTCATATCGCTCCAAGTCCTGCGGCGACACGGATGAGTGAATCGCCTTGAGAGCAGCCTCGAAGTGCCGCCAAGACACTTTCTCGATGTCCATGTCCTCTCTCAAAGCTCGCATTCCGGCTTCTCGACATAATGCCTCAATGTCCCCGCCGACAAAGAGCTCAGTTTCCGCTACCAGTCGCTCCATATCAACATCGTCGTCAAGTGGCATGTTGGCCATGTATATCTTGAATATCTCCGCTCTGCCTTTGGCGTCCGGAACTCCCACATAGACAAATCTGTCAAACCTGCCTGTCCGCAGCAGGGCTGGGTCTATTAGGTCCGGTCTGTTTGTGGCTGCAAGAACGAGTATGTCTTTCATGGACTCAAGGCCGTCCATCTCAGTAAGAAGCTGACTTATGACCCGCTCCGTCACATGGCTGTCGCCAGCTCGTCCGCCCCGTACGGGTGCAATGGCATCAATCTCGTCAAAGAAGATGACTGCGGGCGCGGCCGTCCTTGCCTTTCTGAAGACCTCCCTGATAGCCTTCTCACTCTCTCCAACCCATTTTGACAGGAGCTCCGGGCCCTTGACGCTGATGAAGTTCGCCTCGCTCTCGGTTGCTACGGCCTTTGCAAGCATAGTCTTACCACAACCTGGCGGGCCGAAGATGAGGACCCCCTTCGGGGGTGTGATTCCGATTCTCTTGAAAGCGTCAGGTCTTTTCAGAGGCCATTCAACTACCTCAATCAGTTGCTGCTTCACATCGTCAAGCCCGCCGATGTCACTCCAGTGAACGTTCGGAACCTCGATGAATACCTCACGGACTGCCGACGGCTGCACCTCTCTGAGTGCATTGTCAAAGTCTTGGGCTGTGACCTCAAGCTTGTCAAGAACCTCTTGCGGAATCTCCTCTTGATCCAAGTCAATCTCTGGGAGATACCGTCGGAGTGCCTTCATGGCAGCCTCCCTACATAGTGCCTGAAGATCCGCGCCAACGAATCCATGTGTCACTTTGGCCAAGTGCTCAAGGTCCACTTTTCCGGGGCCCTCCTTTGTGAGGGGCATCCCTCTCGAGTGGATCTGGAGAATCTCAAGCCTACCAACCTCGTCAGGCACACCAATCTCTATCTCGCGGTCAAACCGTCCTGGCCGACGCAGTGCAGGGTCGAGTGCATTGATGCGGTTAGTCGCCCCTATGACTACCACTTGTCCCCGTGCCTTGAGGCCGTCCATTGTTGCAAGGAGCTGGGCGACCACTCTGCGTTCAACTTCACCCTGGACATCTTCGCGTTTGGGTGCGATTGCATCGAGTTCGTCGATGAATATTATGCTGGGAGCATTCTCCTCAGCATCCTCGAAGATCTTGCGTAGCTTTTGTTCCGACTCTCCGTAAAACTTGGACATGATCTCCGGGCCGTTGATATGAATGAAGTTGGCCTCGGATTCGCTTGCCACAGCCTTTGCGAGGAGCGTCTTTCCAGTTCCCGGTGGCCCATGCAGTATCAGGCCCCGTGGTGGGTCGATGCCAAGTCTCTTGAATATCTCAGGATGACGCATTGGGAGCTCGACCATCTCACGTATTCGCTGAATCGGCTCTGAAAGGCCGCCTATCTCCTCATATGTGACCTGTGATGGCCCCACGACCTCTCCAGTCGGCTTCTCTGCTATTGTCAACATTGTGGAGTGTTGCACAACAACTGTGCCGCTGGGTTTGACATCAGTCACCCTGAACGGTATTGCGCGTCCGAGTATGGGGATGTACACAGTGTCCTGAGTGGTGACGGGACAGTTCAGAAGCTTCCTCTTGACAAACTCTTCAAACCTCGGCTCCGGTCTAATCGGCACTGATGTGGGGGCCAGAGTCACACTACGAGCGGGCTCTTCATTGGCACGTGTGACAACGACCTTGTCTCCAAGGCTGACACCCGCGTTTCGTCTGATTCTACCATCCATACGGATTATCTCTCGCCCCTTGTCGCCCTGATACGCGGGCCAAGCAATGGCAGCGGTCGTCTTCTTTCCGCGTATCTGGATGATGTCACCTGTGCGAACTCCAAGCTTCTCCATCGATATGGCATCGATTCTGACAATGAATCTGCCAATGTCCCTGTGTTCGGCCTCCGCGACCTTTAGCACGATTTCGACCACTGCTGTTACGCATCCTCCGCGATGTCTATCTGCCTGTCAGAAACAGGAACAACTGCTGGCACAGGCATGCTCGCTTGCTACAGGGTGATGGTCTGTCGGTGCGCTAATGAGTTTATCTCTGTTGCCAATTTGCCCGCGCCGAGCGGTTTCATGCGCCTCAGAATCTGTCAGAATATAAGCGCTGAGTTTGATGTCATCTTGAAGCCCAAGGGAGAGTTCACATTCTGGAAACTCTCTCGACCTCGACCTGAGCCACTCCGTCAAGGGCGGAGATGGCCTCCTCAATATCATCAGGACCACCCATTGACTCCTCTCGTGCAACATTCATCCGCAGGGCCTTGAGTCCGAAGGCGATTGGGACAATCTCGGTGGCCCGAACATCGGTTCCCTCAGGAATGTTCTCTTTGATCTTCTCAAGGAGTGCATCAAGGTCTACGTCAACGTCTTCGGGCATGATCTTCAAAGTCATTATCACTCTAGCCATCGTTCTCACTCCAGTGTGCCTATGGCCCCTCAAAGCCACAGTTGGGACACTTGTACCTGACAGAGAACCTTCTGCAGGTTTCACATCGTCGGATGGTGAATGCTCCGCAGTTGGGACACTCGAACTTTACACTGTCCTCTTGCGGGGAGATTGACCTATGACAAGAGGTGCACCTGATTGCTCTCATCGACGACAAGTAATCACCAGAGGGTCTTTTTTCTGACTGATTCTCGCGCCCCGTGAGGTGCGATTCTTATAAGCCTACCGAAGGGCACTATGTATGCAACATAACTGCGTGAACGGTGCAGGCCCCAGCGTGCACAGGAGTTGATAGCGTGGGAACTCGCTTAGGTGACATAATCAAAGCGGAAGTCATCACACTCCAAGACTTGCGCGACAAGGCGGTCGCAGTGGACGCTTTCAATACTCTGTACCAATTCCTGTCCACAATACGCCAGCCGGATGGTACGCCATTGATGGATCGAGAGGGCAGGGTAACGAGTCACCTGAGCGGCCTCTTCTATAGGAATCTGAACCTCTTGGAGAACGGCATTCGTCCTGTCTACGTCTTTGACGGGGAGTCCCCCCTGCTCAAGGAACCTGAAAAGGAGCGTCGTCGAGCTGTCAGAGAGGCTGCACGTGAGGAGTGGGAACGGGCCCTTGAAGAGGGACGTATCGAGGACGCACGGAAAGCCGCCCGAGCCAGTTCACGCTTGACATCTGAGATGATTGAAGAGAGCAAGATGCTGCTTCGTGCCATGGGAATTCCAGTTGTCCAAGCGCCCTCTGAGGGAGAAGCACTAGCGGCCCAGATGACACGAAAAGGTATTGTCTGGGCCAGCGCAAGCCAAGATAACGACTCACTCCTATACAACTGTCCACGAATGATTCGCAATCTCTCCATCACGGGGCGTCGCAAGATGGGTCGCTCGAAATCCTACAAGATCGTCTATCCAGAACTGATCGAGTTGGACACCAACTTGCGCCTGTTGGGAATAACTCGAGAGCAACTCATTGACATAGCGATTCTTGTCGGAACCGACTACAACGAAAAGGTGCCGGGTATCGGTCCGAAGACGGCCTTGAAGCTCGTGAAGGAGCATGGAAACCTAGAAACGATTCAGAAGGAGAAGGGCATCGAGCTGAACTTCCCGTATCAAGAGATACGAGAGATATTCCTGCATCCTCCAGAGGTGGAGGTGGAAGAGCCGTCTTGGTCGGATCCCAATCCAGACGTGATACAGAGGATACTATGCGAGGAGCATGACTTCAGCGAGGCACGTGTGACAAGTGCGTTGGAGCGTCTGAACAAGCGCCTTGAGGAACTCGCCGAATCTGCAACTCAGAGTTCACTCACCGACTTCTTCTGACCGCCAGCTGTAAGTCGGACAGTCTTGGGCACCACATGCTGTTCTCCATATCTCCACTCACTAATGGCGGCGGACCGCCGTACTTCGATAATGCCTACTGCGATGTTGGCATAGTTGCAAGTTGGTGCTGGGGCTCGCGTTGCCTATACTGTGTCTTTGGAACTATTGCGGCGCCTTCGAAGTCTTTTAAACTGACCTAACATACCAGAGTGCAATAACAAGACTTGGTGCTTCAGTGCTAGCGGTGTAGTGTCCGATGAGAAAGAGAATGACCGCCATCCGGTGCGAAGTGGCTGATATAGTCAATGGGTCCTACGATAACGAAGACGGTCCTCGGGTACTCTCTCCCTACGGGGTGGAGATGAGGCGCGTTGTGCTTGTCGGGTTTGTCGTGGATCAGTATGTTTCAGAGGGCTTCGCGAGTATAACGATTGATGACAGTACTGGAACCATTCGCGCCAAGGGGTGGGGTAGCGATGCCTCAGCCCTGAGCAGCATACAGCTCGGCAGCCTAGTACTGATGATTGGCAAGGTACGTGAATATGAGGGGGAACGGTATGTAGTCCCCGAGATCATCAGGGCAGTGACAAACTCGAACTACCTCATTCTTCACAAGTTGGAGCGTCTTAGAACCCTCTTGGAGCGAAGCGGCGTGACTGGCATTGAGGCCCCGGAGGAATCAATTGCTCCCGAGAGTGAAGCCGGTCTTGTAGTGGCAGCCCCGCCTCCTGCAGACGAGAGTCCTATCACCACGAAAGGGACAGAGGACGGTGCGTCGTCGACGACATCCGCAACGGGGCCACTGGGGCAACAAATCATCCAGTTCATTAGGGCACGCGGTGGTCCCGTGTCGAATGATGAGATTCTTGAGCATTTCACCGCGAACGGTTTCGACAGGAATGAGATTACACTAAAGATTCTTGACCTCCTAGACGACGGAACGATAATCGAGGATCCAATCGGTGTCTATAGGTGTCAGTGAATACCAGACTGTCGAAGCAGAAGCTTCAATAGAGGTAGTTGGTGGAGTTCAGGTATGGACGAGTACGAGAAGCTCTTGGCACGGGCACGCTCACAGGTCCCAGAAGATGCCTTCAAGAAATCCGGCGAACGGTTCAAGGTTCCCAAAGTCCAGCTTATCGTGCAGGGCAACCGGAGCATCTGGCAGAACTTCCAAGAGATAATTAGTATTCTGAATCGGCCCGGGAAAGAGGTCCTGAAGTTCGTTGCAGGGCAGCTGGCAACCGCTGGGATATTCGAGGGCAGCGCTGCGATATTCAATGGGAAGTTCTCCGCGGAGGTTGTTGACGAGGTATTGAGCCGGTATATCGACTCCTACGTCATCTGCCCGGTGTGCACTCGTCCTGACACTACGATTGTCAAGGAAGGTAACGCCTACTACCTGCACTGCTCGGCCTGTGGAGCCCGAACCTCGATCCGTCCTGTATAGATCGCCCAGAGGGGGCAACATGACCTCAGTCTATATGCGAGTGCGTGAAACAATCGAACACTACGTAGTTGCGATCTGTGATGAGGGTCTCTTGGGGAAGACTCTGAGGCAAGGCAACATTCAGTTCAAGGTGAGCGAGGAGTTCTATGGCGGCGAACTTGTGGACATTGAAACTTGCATGGAGCACATAAGGCGTGCCACGATTGTCAACATGATTGGGAAGGTCACGGTGGATGCCGCAATCAAGGCCGGGATAGTCCACGAGCAGGCTGTGATTTACATTGAGGGTCATCCGCATGCCCAGTGGGTGAAACTATAGTCGGTGCCATTCAAGTGTCGACACCTATTCTTCATTGTACAAGATATGAAGCGACAGTTGCATGCGTTCGGTATGTCACTGTTCAACTCCATCTTTCCATCTGAACCATCGTATTCTCTTTGAGCCACAATTGGGGCACGTATCGGAATTCATGTCCGGATCGAGCGTTTCTCCGCAGTCTTGGCAGACCAACACGCCAGTCCCGTCGGCCAAGACATATCTTCCGCCTTCGATACGCAATACACAACCTTGGACGAGTGCCCTCCCGACCTTGTTTCTTGCAGACGCCAGTATCCTGTTGAAAGTGGGCTGGCTGATGTTCATCACTGCACTGGCATCTCGCTGGCTCAGACCCTCAAAGTCCGCCAATCTGATGGCTTCAAACTCATCTACTGTGAGAAGTATCTCCTGCAGGGACTTGGCTGGTATGCCGGCGGGCTTGAACACGGAAACAGGAGGCTCTCGATGAACTCTCCGCCAGCGTTTCTTTCGAGGCATGTCGTAGGCCCCCACACACGCTCAAATAGATTCTACGATGGAGTGGCTAGCCGCCTAATCCTCAGCGATTTTAAGTCAATGTTTGTGAAACGTTCTTGGTCGAAATGGCTGTGCCATGCTATGTCTGCGGGGCGGACTCGGTCGTGGATGGTCTATGCGCCCGATGTTATGACAAGTCCCATCCACTTCTGGTAGTGAACACGCCCCTTACGTTGCTCACATGCCGCCGATGTGGTGCAGTCAAGGTCCCGGGGGGCTGGCATCCCATTGTTCCTGCTCCGACCAACCAGTCAGATCTGCTGGACCAACAGATTGGAATCCTTCTCTCTAATGAGGCGCATCTGCTTCACTCAGAGGTTGACTTGGGCGTAGAGATTCAGACTCAATTGGACAGCGCTCTACGTACTGAGATTATTGCGGTGGGCAGGTCACATCCATCTCTGCCTCCCCACGAGGAGCGTGTGCCTGTTGAGATTCGTCTTCACTCAGGGACCTGTGAAACTTGTGGTCTGATGAGTGGAGGCTACCACGAGGCGATTGTGCAGATACGAGCTGATGGGCGCCAGGTCACGGAGGCTGAGATTGAGAGGATTACCGAGTTGGTCACACGCCGAACTGAGGCTGAGTACGGGAAGGACATGAAGGCATTTGTTTCCCACATTCAGCGCAGCAAGTACGGTCTTGACTTTCACATAGGCTCCGAGCACTTGTCACGGTTAATAGCGGATGAGATTCAGTCACTCTTCCTGGCGGAGCGAAAAGAAAACTACAAGCTAATCACCCAGGATCGCGGTGGAAAGCGAAAGTACCGCGTCACGATATTGCTCCGGTTACCTCGATACCATGAGGGTGACTTTGTGCTGGTCGCAGGTCATCCCTGCCAAGTCCTATCCATAGGAAAGACGGGCCTGAGTTGTTTCGACCTCGTCGACCGGTCCCGTTTCACCGTGGGCCCAAAGAGTTCGAAATGGAAGACAATCGAGTATCTTGCCCCTTCCGAGGAAACTCGTGAGTATAGCGTGGTGGCACACGGCTATCATCAACCGTACCAGTTGATGGACTCCGAAACCTATGAAACCATTGAGGTCGACTCGGAATTACTTGATCCCGGGACCAAAGTGGGTGACATCGTGCGGGTACTGTGGGTCGAGGGGCGCTTTCATGCCCTTCCGCGTATTGAAGAGCACAATGGATAGCCTATCATTTCGGTACGCTTAAATGGCTGCTTCTCCAGACAGGACTCAGAGGCCAGACATGACAGTCGGGCCATTGACGGAGGATTATTTTGGCAAGAGGTAAACGTCCTCGTACAGAGCAGACAGATGGAGAACTAGTCCGAGTACGAACCCCTAACAGGGACGAAGGCGAGATGTTTGGCATAATCATCCAGATGCTCGGACACGACCGAGTGAGGGTTAGGTGCGAGGACGGAGAGATCAGAGTGGGTCGGATTCCGGGTCGAATGAAAAAACGTGTCTGGATGCGTGTTGGGGACACTGTTTTGATTGTGCCCTGGGACTTTCAGAGTGACGCGAAATGTGATGTTGTCTGGCGATACCGCGGTAATGAGATTGATTGGCTTCAGCGACACGGCATCCTGAAGATGTTCTAGGAGAGCCACAGCGTTTTTCTAGCCATATTGCACTCATGGTTTGGGCGATAATTCTGGGAGAGTCTGTGGTGGGACCATTGAAACGAGTGGAAACCAAACGCAAGCGAATTGAGGATGAGCTTGAGCGTAGGAAGATGAAGCGTCGCCGAGACTCCGATGAATTCAAGGTAGTGGAGGGTGTCATAGACACTTCAACCCTAAAGGTCCTATACAAGCTCCTCAATCGTGGTATCATTCGTGAGCTATACGGCGTCGTTAGTACAGGCAAGGAGGCGAATGTATACCGTGGAGTTTCTCCAGAGGGCAACTCTATTGCTGTGAAAATCTACCGGGTCACCACAGCAGAGTGGGAATACATGATTGAGTACATCGAGGGAGATCCGCGTTTCAGACGAGTCCGACGGCGAGCCCGATCGCTAATCCCATTGTGGGCACTGAAAGAATTCAAGAATCTACTGCGATATCATGAGGCTGGTGTTCGGGTACCGAAACCAGTGGCAATCGAGCGAAATGTTGTCGTCATGGACTTTGTTGGCGATGTTGCTCAGGGCATACCTGCTCCACTGCTAAAGGACGTGGTGCTCGAGAACCCCGCAGACATCTTTGATGAAATTATTGGAATGATTGAGATTGGAGTGCGAAAGGCCAACCTTGTGCACGCTGACCTAAGCGAATACAACATTCTCTGGCACGACGCCCCCGTCTTCATCGATGTGTCGCAGGCGGTTCTTACCGAACATCCGCGGTCCAGAGAGTATCTATTCCGTGACATTCAAAACGTTACGAACTACTTCCGTAGACTTGGTGTAGAAACCGAAGATCCCAGAGTCATCTTCGATTACATTCTATCAGGTGAACGTTGAACATGCCGATTCAAGAAACAATTCGGGTGCCTGAGGAGAGAATAGGAGTCATAGTTGGTCGTAATGGTCGTGTGAAAAAGAAGATTGAGAAGATGACCAACTCTCGCATCCACGTGAACCCGGATGGCGTAGTCACCATTACGAGTCCTCCTGATCCCAAGGACCCCGTATTGGTCTGGAAGGCCCGTGACATGATTCGGGCGATGGCACGAGGTTTTAGCCCCAAGAACGCCCTCAATCTGATTGATGAAGACATGCGCCTGATTGTCATATCCCTGCGTGAATTCGTGGGCACCTCCCCCAATCAGATACGTCGTGTCGCTGGGCGGATAATTGGAGAGCATGGCCGCACGAGGCGCCTGATTGAACAGATTACGGAAACCAAGATGTCAGTGTACGGCAGAACGGTTTCCCTTATTGGAACGGATCCCGGGCTTGAGTACGCAACCCGTGCCGTAAATATGCTAATTCAGGGTGCGCCTCATGGTGCAGTGTATCGATACTTGGAACGGATGCGTCGAGAACTTAACCGTCTGAAAGTTGAACTGTGGGAACCGACACTATGAGGTAATACGTCCCC
>CAZSTY010000017.1:0-11804 GCA_964609885.1 uncultured archaeon | reverse complement strand
CATGGACTTCGACAGACCGCCAAGACGCAGACAAGAATAGTAGAACTAGTTGGGTGGCGCCAGCATCAAGCGGGACATTGACCGAGGAGTGCAGAAACTAGGGGCAGCGAAGAGTGCTCGCCGCCCCATATTTCTTGAACTGAGTAGATCAGAAGTCGTATGCCTTGAGAGTCTTCCTCTTGTTTGCCTTGCATCTCTCAGCGGCTTCTTCGAGCATGGCATGAATTTTGGCATTGATGGCGTCGTACGCGTCGCTGCCGACCATCATGTTATTGCTTCTTGCAAAGTCTTGGATTGCCTTCTTCACTACGTAGTCTATCTTTGGTGCTTTCTTCTTCTTTGCCAAAGCTTTCACATCCTATAGTTTGATGCGAAAAACGTGTATTTGGTAAGCTCCTTTTAGTAGTATTTCGTATCTCCAACTGTTCGAGCACGTCCCATCGTTTCTCTCAAAGACAATCTCTCGCCTCTTTCAATACTGTAACATAGCCGAAGTTTTATAAGCAACTGTAGTATTGTACAGTTATGTAGAAAACATAGGGAGTGCACACGAAGTGACTGATGAGTCTAACGACAGACTTGAACGAGAGATTGAAGAGGTCCGGCGCCTGCGCGAAACCTTGAAGCGTGAGCTCGAAGAACTCAGGCGGGAACGTGAAGAGCTCAAAATGCTGAAGCGCGACTTCAGGGAAGTTCCCTCACCACCGGGCAATGATGTTCCTCCAAGGCGCATTCCAGTGGCGCGCCCGCCCCGCCCGCATCATCACCATCCACCACCGCCTCATGAACATCCGCCCCGACACGTCATAGATCTTGAGGCGCTGGCAGAGAGTCTTGAGGACATGATGGCCGGCTTGGGTGAGCAGATTAGCCTTGCTGTCAAGGGAGTCACGGACACTGCAGCCCGTGTTCGACCTCCGCGAGTACGGATTGCTCATAGCCGGCGCAGAAGCAAGAGGCGTCGTGAGGTCGAGTCCATTCCGCCCGAACGTATGGCCCGCGTTCTGAGCCCACTGGGCAGTGTGGACCGGCTTCGCATTCTCGATTTTCTGAAGGACGGAGGGAAGTCCTTCAACGAAATTGAAACCTACATTGGCAAGACGGGTAGTTCACTCACACATCACCTGACCCCCCTAATTGACGCGGGGTACGTAGTGAAGGGTGCCGTTCGAGGGACCTACTACATAACGGTCGCAGGAAGGCTCGCATACCGTCTGGCTCAGTGGCTGACAAGCCAAGTCGAGTCGGAACAGACAGCTGAGCCAGGAGAGCCCGAGGTCAAAGTGGAGTTCGAGGATGAAGAGGGCGAGGCGGCCGACTACGACAATGATACGCCAGACTCTGAGGAGGAGTGGTGACTTGGTTCACTTCTACATAGAGGACGAGTTCTCAGTTTTTCCGCAGGCATATTGTCCAATCTCCGCGGAGCGGGTGATTGCAGAGGTTACAGAAGGAACTGTGTGTGCCCGTGTCTTGAGCGATGAGGGGCCTGTGGGCTTGTGTCTCTTTGGGACTTGCCGGTTTGCAGTTGATGCTATTCTTGAAACCACTGACGGTGCCGTTGGTGGGCCCGTCACCGGCGAGCTCAACGGCACATTTGTCATATTCGGCGATCTCTCCAATCTCCCCGAGTTGGAGGCGGCGGATGATCAGTCATTCCAGAGGTGGAACGTTTCGCCCGACAGGTTTGTCAAGCAGGTCACGGACATTCTTGATGAGATGGCGGCCAAGGTGCCGCGGTCAGTGGACTTGAAACGTGGCACGATGCTCGCCGGAGAAGATAGCGGCGGGAATCACACGATTCTCGTGGAGAGCGAAGATCGCGTCGTGCTGGTTCGTGGGGACCATGTGGTAGCAATCACTGACGACGCACTTGTCGTAGTCGATGACGATAGAGTTTCCGTGACGACTTCCCAAGGCCGGTGCGTTGAGATAGGTCGAAACACGCGTCTTGGCCCGACAGATTTGGGACATCCCTTCTCGGTCCTATATTCAGTTGGCACGCTACCGTTTCGTGCTTCATGTCGGTCATGGAACAAGTGGTACGACTGGTGGAGGTGATAGGGCGACTGGCCTCGCCTACACTGCTCTAGGGGACATATCCAGCTGAACGCTATACAATGAATGGTATTTGCCACGTCTTGCCATCAACTGGAAATGTGTTCCCTCCTCCACTATCTTCCCATCTTCCAACACGATTATTCTATCAGCTCTGACAATGGTTGACAACCGGTGGGCTACCACTATGGAGGTTCGACCGGCAAGCAGTGACCTGAGTCCTCTCTGGATGGCGTACTCTGTGTAGATGTCCACTGAACTTGTGGCCTCGTCTAGGACCAGTATCCTAGGATCCGCTAGGAGCGCTCTTGCAAAGCTCACGAGCTGACGTTCGCCCTCCGAGAGTCTGCTTCCTCTCTCCCCCACTTCTGTATCAAGACCGTTCTCAAGTCCCTCGAAGACGCGTGTGGCGCCAATCGCTTCAATGGCTCGTAGGACCTCTTCGTCCGAAGCATCTGGTTTTCCGTACTTGATGTTCTCGCGCACGGTACCCATGAACAGGAACGGCTCCTGAAGCACGAGGCCTATTGTTGAATGGAGTGATCGAAGCGTCACATCTCTAATGTCGATACCGTCAATCTCGATGGAGCCATCCTGTACATCGTAGAATCTGTTCAGAAGACTGACGACGGTGGTCTTACCGGCACCGGTATCTCCAACGAGGGCAATAGTTTCCCCAGGTTGAATCTCGAGATTGAAGTCTTCGAGAACATTGATGCCCTCTACATAGCCGAAGGTCACGTTCCTGAACCTTATGTGTCCCTTCACATTCTTTAGCTCAATCGCCCCGGGCCTATCTTGGACGGCTGGCACAGTGTCCATCACTGAGAACACCCGTTCGGCTCCCGCAAAGGCGCTCTGAACGTTTGTGTAAAAGTTTGCAATGATTAGAATGGGTCTGAAGAAACGCTCTGTGAAACGGATGAAGAGCACAAGAGTGCCGAGTGTGAGTGTACCACTCATCAGCCTCAGGCCTCCGACCCAGAGAATAAGGAATATCCCAATGGAACCGATGAACCTGATGACCGGAAAGAAAGTGGCCTGAGCCTTTCCAGCCTCTATGTTGGCCTCGTAGTCGCGCCTGATCACGACATCAAAGTTGGAGATGTTAACACCCTCACGGGCAAAGCTCTTAGTGACCTTGGCACCAGCTATACTCTCAGCCAAGTTCGACGTGACTGCCGAGATGGTCTTCCTTGTCTGCCTATATGCCTCTTTGAGCCTCTTGCGAAAGTGAATCGTTGACACAAGCAGGAGCGGAATTGCAGTCATGGACACGAGAGCAAGCTGGACGTCAACGGTGAAGATGACAATGCTGATGACTACTAGGATGAATATCTGAGCAAATGTGGAGATGAGACCGCCGTTCAATAGGTCCGACATTCGGTCTATGTCATTAGTCAGGCGCGATATCACCCGCCCACTGGCCGACTTGTCGTAGAAGTCCTGAGACATGAGTTGCAGGTGTTCGTATAGTTCTTGTCGAATTGTGAATATGGCGCGCTGCCCCATACCTGTCATTATGTACTCAGTCCCGTAACCGGACAGCCAGAGGGCGATTTGGAGAGCGACGTACAACAGAGCTGTGTTCGCGAGTGCCTGAAGGTCCCCGCTGGGAAAGTCCACATCTATCGCCTGACGGAGAACGAATGGGCTATACACTCCCACACCGATGTTTATCGCCACAAGGACAATGACCGCAAATAGGTGGGCACGGTAGGTAAGCAGATATCGAAACATGCGCACCATTAGTTCTGTGTCAGTGTAGTCGTACGTTCTAGCGTCAGGGTCGTCCTGATGATCAAGTGAGCGGCTCATCTTCAGGAATCCCCTCCCGCTGTCACGCCCTCGGATGAGGGTGTCTGGCTGGCCAGCATCTCCATCTCTGCTAGCGTTCTGTGAATCCCGGCGTAGATGCCGCCTAGTGCCATCAGTTCATCATGGGATCCGATCTCCACCACGCGGCCATGTTCCATGACGACGATCAAGTCTGCATTTCGAATCGTGCTCATCCGGTGCGTTATCACAAACGTCGTCCTACCACGCATCAGATTCTCCAGAGCCTCTTGTATCAGCATCTCTGTCCTAGCGTCGACGGCGCTCGTCGAGTCATCTAGGACGAGAATGGTCGGATCTGCAAGAAGGGCACGTGCAATGGCGACTCTCTGGCGTTGACCACCGCTCAGTGCCACACCTCTCTCGCCCACAAGCGACTCATACCCGTCCGGCAGGCTGACGATGAAGTCGTGAATCCTAGCGGCCTTTGCGGCTGCTTCTATCTCCTCTTGGGTTGCATCAGGCCGCCCAAAGGCGATGTTCTCCCGGATCGTTGCCGAGAACAGGAACGGGTCCTGATGGACCACTCCGATGCGACGTCTGAGATCCCGTATTCTGAACCTCCTCACATCTATTCCATCGATGAGCACCTTGCCGGGTGGTTGCACCGGCACAATCTCTCCGTCAATGTCCACTACTCCATCAGTGACATGGTACCTCTGTCCGTTAATATGAACGGTGCCATCATTATCGACCCTGTAGGTCCTCCCACCATAGACTACAGTCGGGTTGCGGTCAACATCATACAGTCGCGAGATAAGATTTGTGAGTGTAGTCTTTCCGGAACCTGTGCCGCCAAGAAGGGCCACTATCTGACCGGGCCTCACTCTAAAGGACACATTGTCTAGGATGAGTTTCCCGTCCCCATAGCTGAAACAGACATTAACAAACTCGACTTCACCACGCAGATTTGTTGCCTCTACAGGGTCCTCGGGATCTAGGATCTCGTCCTTGTGGTCTAGAATGTAGAACGTCCGCTCAGCCGCAGCAGATGCCCTCTGGTACATCCCAATACCCCAACTGAGGAATCTCGCAGGAAGCACAAGCATACCCACAAGAGACACAAACGCGACAAACTCACCATATGTGAGCGTTCCTGTGACAAATGAAACACCGCCCACATAGACCAGAACTCCAGTGACGACGCCGAGAAGCGCGGGGAGAAGCGGCTGGTACAGTGCAGCTAACCTGAACGCTCTTGTCACCACTCGTCTGAACTCTTCGTTCTCGTCCCTCACTCGACGCTTCTCGCGTTCCGTTGCAGCATACGACCTGACAACCTTGATTCCAACGATGTTCTCTGTGAGCACCGAGCTGAGGCGCCCGTACTTCTCCCTCGCGCGGAAGAATACGGGTCGAACGTGCTTCGCAAATGCAACTCCGAACAGTGCGACGATTGGTACGGCGCCGAGCATGTAGACAGTCAGCGTTGGGCTAATCACCCACATCATGACGTAGGTTCCAATGAGGGTCGCCACTCCGATGAAGATGACACGGTACCCCCACAGAAGGAACTCCCTCATAGTGGTGACATCCGTGGTCACCCGAGCTATAAGTTGGCCTGTTTCATTAGAATCGTAGAACGCAAGGTCCTTCTCCATGAGTGAGATGTAGAGATCCTTGCGGAGTTCGTATATCGCGTTGTGCGCTGAGAGAGCTGCACCATATCTCCCCGCGATGTCGAATACGGCATACAGACCATTCAGCCCCAAGTACAGGAGAGCATATGGTAACAGGAGGTCGTAAGCGGAGCTGGGGATGACTACGTCTATGATATATGCCATGACCAATGGCGTGGCGACATTGAATAGCGTTCCCACTCCCGCTGCGCCCAAGAAGCCGAAGAAGAGGCGCTTCCTGCGTAGCGGATACCTAGTCAGCCTTGATACATATCCCATTCCTTTCACTCACAGCCCCCGTTCGCTTAGTGCCTTACAGCCTCCTATGACTCACAGCTGCACGCAAGAATCTTCCCCAGCTCGACACACTTCTCTACGTCGGGCTCTCGCGGGTGCTCCTTGATTCTGAGGGGTCGTTCACCAACGAACTTTCCCCCTTTCTCACGCAGCTTGTTTGCAATTATGTCTGGTGCTTCTCCGCTCCAACCATATGATCCAAATGCGGTGACCGGCAGCCCATTCAGCTCTGGCAGTTCGTCCAGAATCTGTCGCGTCCTCGGCAACGGACGTTTCATCCTAGTGGAGCTCCCCAGCGCAAGGGCGCACGCCCCGTCGATTCCTTCAAAGTCCCGAGCTCTCACCAGCTCACACTCTACTCCGGTATCAGTGACTCCCCTGCAGATGGCCTCGGCGATTGCTTTGGTCCGCCCCATTGTGCTCTCATAAACAACAAGTACTCTCATTGCTGGTCCGGCGCACAGTGTAGAATCGCCAAGTAAAAGGCTTCTGAAACGGCAGCACCATGTTCCTATCGGCTCACTAAAATGGCTGGATGTTCCATGGCGCTACATCTTGACAGTCCTCGACCCACGAGCCAAGGCCGAAGAGGTCTGCCGTCGGATACGGCAGAACTACGGAGATGCCATCGCCAGTCGTCACCTGCCCCCCGTCGATGAGCTAGTTCTGACGATACTCAGTCAGAATACAAACGATGTCAACTCCGGTCGCGCCTTTGAGTCCCTGAGGTCAAAGTTTCCCACGTGGGAGGATGTGCTTGCGGCACCTGAGAGCGAGGTTGCACAGGCCATCAGAGTATCTGGAGCATATCACGTGAAGGCCAAGCGCATCAAGTCGACATTGGCTGAGATTCAAAGGCGTGTGGGCCGTATTGACCTGTCGTTACTAGAACACATGCCAATCAATGAGGCAAAGGAATGGCTGAGTTCGCTACACGGCGTTGGGCCAAAGACGGCAGCCATAGTCTTGCTGTTCTCGTTTCATCGCCCCGTTCTACCAGTTGATACGCATGTATGGCGTATCAGTAGGCGGCTCGGTCTGATTGGAGAGCATGTGTCACGCGAGAAGGCCCACTCGGTTCTGCAAGACCTTCTTCCACCAAGCTGCGTGTTTCATCTGAACCACAACCTCGTGCGACATGGGCGCTCTGTATGTGGATCGCAGAGACCAAGGTGTGATGTCTGTTTCCTGTCTGACCTCTGCGATTATGCAGAACAGATGAGCTAACCATTTGGCAACACCTTCAAAAGGGAGCCGCTTTTCTCAATTGAACGATAATACTAATGTCGGTGGTTGAACACTACCCATGCAGATTCCCCTCACGGACCCCTCCTCGTTTGAGCCTCTCCTAATCATCGGTCTGGGTATCGTCTTGGCATTTGGGGGCGCCACGCTCATGAAGCGTGCGGGCATCCCACAGATTCTCGGATTCATGCTGGCTGGACTGTTTCTGGGCACCGTGGGGGCCATTAACGATGACATCCGCTCGGCGATGTTCCCCATCGTGAACTTGGCGCTGGGAATGATAGGGTACAACATCGGTCTTGAGATTAGAAAGGATGTCTTCAGGGGTCGCACACGACAGATGGGCACGATTCTCGTGTTCGAGTCGATTCTCACATTCGTGATTGTGACATTTCTCACGAACCTCATAGTCGCCAACATCCACATTGCTGTGGTCTTTGGGGCCTTGGCGAGTGCCACCGACCCTGCCTCAACTGTCATGGTAATCTGGGAGCGTCACACGAAGGGCACGCTCACGGAAACCCTGATGTTCGTGCTTGCTCTCGACGATGTTGTGGCCATTCTCTTGGCAAGTGTAGCCATATCCTTTGCCACGATTACATATTCAGGGTCTGTACTGCTGACCGAGGCGATTCTCGCTACTCTACTCGAGCTGGGAGCATCCAGTCTTCTCGGAGGCATATTCGGCGTTGGCATGGTGTACTTCATCAACCGGGAAGATGACCGCAGGGAGCTGCTGGAATTCGAACTGGGCCTGATTATCCTTCTTGTTGGCCTGGCCGCGTGGCTTCATATGAGCGCGATACTGGCATGCATGGTCTTTGGGTTTGTTGTGGGAAACTATGTACAGAAGGAGAAGGACCCCGTCTGTCATACTCTCAAGGTAGTGATGTCGCCCGTTGTGATGTTGTTCTTCGTGATCGTTGGCGCTTCAATAAACCTGTCAAATGCATTGAGTCTAACTGTCATCCTACTGGCCATTCTCTACGTGGGCGGACGCAGCTTTGCCAAGTACACGGGCGCGTATGCGGGTGCAAAGATCACTAAGACGCCGCCCCTCACTACAAAGTATCTGGGTCTTTGTCTGATGTCGCAGGCAGGTGTGGCAGTCGGTCTCTCTCTGTTGGTCGAGGAGAGCTTTGTTGCTGCAGGAGCCGCCGATATTGGTATGCTGATTCTAGATGTCACGATTCTGACGACTATGATATTACAGATTGTCGGTCCTATTGCTGCAAGCGAGGGGCTACGCCGTGCGGGTGAGTTCGCTCCCGCATGTGAGGAGGACCGAAGCTTGACCCCAGTGACCACTGTTCCGACTCATGGTGAACCCACAAACAAGTCCTTGCCAGACGTGCACGATGACAAGAGCATCAGTTCGTGACGTATCTTATCGGTCTGAGCAATCATCCAATACTATGACGGGACCGTGTGTTGGTGATATGCCATGGGCAATCGAATGCCGTGTGACTCGTCAGAAGGGAACTTGTGCACTTGGGCACCGCATTGGTGACACGACTCTAATCACTGAAGACGGTGTCAGCGGAAAGATATGCATCAGTGCACTCTACTCACTTCTTCCAAAAGCATTCGCAATGATGTTCAATGCACGCTTCCCCTGGCTCGAAGACCAATGTGTGGCAACACATGCGTGCCCCGATGCTCAGAATCCAGCTATGTTTGAGATTCGGCGTGTCAGCATGGAGTAGCAGCCAGTACAATCACCATGGTGTGTCGGGAGGAAACATGCCCTCCCCCCTGTCAAACATCTCCTCATCGTCGGCAAAGGCATCACGCATGTCTTCGAGGACAGAGGTGCTCTCCGGCCTGTTAGTCATTATTATCAGCGTTCGTCCGTACCATCCACAATCCAAGCAATAATATGCCGGCTGCAAGGAACCTAAGGCTCCAAGGTCGATGCCTGACGTTATCTGTATCAGTCTGAAGCTCTTACAATGCGGGCAGATAGGCACGTCTTGTGATATGCCCCTCCGTCTGAGATCTTCCAGTGCCTGTTTCACGAATTCAAGTCTACGGAGTACCCGCAGCTGCTCTTGAGTCAGGCGCCCCGTCGTCTGTTCTACCACCACTATCGTCCCACGACTTGTTAGGTGCACTAGGCCTATACACTGTGACTGAATAACATTTTGTTTAGGCTTCCTCCAGTGTCAGCAGAACAGACTTATGTATCAACGTGCCATGGGTCCCACTGACGCCACCACAGAACACAACGGGACAGTGCCTCTCATTGTCTGACTCAACAACTCAGAGGGCTTGGGCCGACATTCTCATAGTTGCCGTGTCAGTCATGATCTTGAGCGGATCGCTATGGGTCTGGCTTGCGGCAGCTCCTATCTCGAGAGAGGCGGTGTTCCTTGCAACGACAATTGCTCTAATAATCTCCCTCGTGCTTGTTGTCAACGTTGCGATACTCATTCTCCTGCGACTGCAGGGTCGTATCTCGCATCTTGAACGGACTATCACCAGTTCCTCCTCTGGAGCTCAAATCCCATCCGAACAGGTCATAGTAGTCACACTCAACAATACGGAGCGCAGGATTATCAACCGCTTGGAAGAGAATGGAGGAGAGATGGCGCAGGACGAGCTACGGAGAACAACAGGATTGAGCAAGTCCACCTTGAGTGTGGCCCTCTCGGCGCTCGAACGGAAGTCACTCGTAGTGCGAGTGGCACATGGTAAGACGAAGATTGTTCGGCTCAGGTCCAATTTGCGCAGGTGACGCATATCTCACTTCGAACGATGCCCGGTTTTTTCGTACATGATACGACCAGAAACGACCCTCATAGTCTGGATTTGCAGTGTGTTCCGAACGGTTCACAGAGAACCTCTATTACCACTTGGGCTTGCATTGATAGACATCATACTTTGATTGAGGTGCCAATCAAGCAATGAAGCGGATGCTCAGCGTCATCACTATCGGGATACTGCTGGCGGTCCTATTGACCAGCGTCAATGCAGTACCTGTTACAGCAGAAACCACGGCTTACAGGCCGCAACAGAACCTGCCTCCCTTTGAAGAGGTCTTCCCAGGTGTCTACCTATACTGGCGATGGTGGAACGAATCGAGTCAAGATGTGCCTCTTCCGGAAGAACCCCCCGACTCATTGGAACAGGATGTTTACTACTACTATGTCAAAGACATCTACGATAACGGATACTGGATTCGTGAACAAGTAGAGTACACCTCTGAGTTCAGGTGGTCTTGGAACAATCTCTTGGTTGAGATAGTTGTGGATCCAGATGGTTCCTTGGTTAGCTATCTGTCCACGCTGGACTTGAACGAGGGCACGTGGCAGCTCTTCTGGTATGTCGAGAACTCCACGGCACTGTCGGGTGATGAGGCCCTCCTTTTGTCATCATTCTACTACTATACATACATGTCGAGCAGCAACTACAGTGCCGAGTACACATGGTTTGATGATAGCATGAACCCAGTGAACGCCAGCGAGGTGATCCCGCTGCTCTCTGAAGACTATGCTTGGGCCGCTGGCTTCAACGGGTCCTACCACTCCTCATACACATACGACTTCAAGGGCTTCGGGTTCGACGTGCACGAGATGGTTGTTTCGAACAACCGAACCCACTGGATGGAGCACTATTTCATGGGAATGACCGCCTTCGATGACCGGAACCACAACGGAATCATGGACTTGGTCTATAATACCGTGTCCTACGACTTTGATGAAGACGGCATTGTCGACTGGACCTACCAGGTCCTGAACTTCTCCGAGTCAGAGATTGTCTACGAGTATTGTCCTGTCGATGCGGAGATTGGTGATGTGACAACTCCACATGTCAACGGCGATGGTGAGATTGAGTGGAGCGCCGAAGTTGTCAACATCAATGGAACGTTCTACCCTCCCGTACGTTATGATGGAGCACAGTTCGCAATGATGCCGGAAACCGAGTTGCAGGAGGTCAATACCTCACAGCCTGTCGGCGCGTCACTCGACTCAATGTCCATGACGTACAGGTTTGGCATGACCAATGATGCTGCGGTCTTGAAGATTGACCAGCACATTGGCCAGTTCACAGATTCCGCGACTGGGCAGCCAATTCCTGCGCTTGAGGGGCTCGGGCTGTCACTAGACTACTGGAGCGCATTCTCCACTTATGATTTGACAGTGCAATCCGAGGATGTAGTCGTATCCGCACCGCCAGACGCAGGAATGGAAACCTCCCCTACTCTTCAGGCTCAACCCCTAGAGTCTGGGAACCTATCTTTCAACACCGATGAGGGAGTACTAGCCACTGTAGATTTCGGAGGAACCTATGTCTGGGGCTACGACAACAACACGTACACCGTGGGCACGGTGTTCTACCCGTTCTACACATACATTGGGCCAGTGGGTGCCGAGCAGACAGCCTCTGGATTCGAGATGGGTGGCACTGACATCAAGGATGGGATCTACTACTACAGCTCATGCTACTCGAACTGGAATGGATATCCAATAACCCACGATCCCATCTTTGCAGTCTATCCTGAGATCCCGCCTGGCGCAGTCAGCAGCTATGTCAACATCCTACTCACTACCTCAACAGTGCTTGCTGTTGGCGGCAGTGTGGCATTGGTCGCAGTCGTCGGGCGAATCTACGTGATTCGCAGAAGGGAGTAGGGGAACCAACCGCGCCACCGCCCCTCTCCCTTCATTTTTTCTGCCTATCTCCAGCTCACGATTGAGCACGCGCAGGTCGTCACCACCCGTTAGCCGCCATAACATTATTCTACAC
>CAZSTY010000016.1:5027-11837 GCA_964609885.1 uncultured archaeon | reverse complement strand
GGTGAACACGAACCAGGGATGCAACAAGCAGGAGCATGACATAGGCACACCGTATGATGGCCGAACCGAGAAGGCCGTACAACGACGTGAGATACCAGCAACCTAAGATCTCGAACACGATGATGGCCACACCCGTAATCAGAAAGAACGCGGCCTCGCCCATTGACCGAAGGACTGAGTATAGTGCATACACAATCCCCCATGCCGCATAGGCCAGTATTAGTAACGAGAACGAGAGCGCAGAATCAGGAAAGTTGGAATAGGCCGGACCAAAGAGGACATCCAACAGAATGTGAGAGTTCATCGCTCCAATCATGGCAACCGGTACCAGAAGAATGAGGACATACCGAAGAAGCAGACCGACAGCATAGTCCATCCGACCCTCCTCGTTGTCAATCTCCTCGTGAACCCTCACACGAGTCAACACAGGATAGAGCGATGTGGACACGGCGAGTGACACAAAGCTCATCATGAACAGGACGCCCAAGATTATATCGTAGACGCCAAGCGTAGCGAGGTCTGTCAGTGTGAGCAGGATGATGCGGTCGGTGTTCTGAATCGTCACGTCCACAGCCTGAAAGAGAAGGGCCGGCAGTGCGAAGGCCAAGACGGGGCGCATGTCGATGGGAGAGCTCTCAACTGGCAACGAACGTATCGCGGCACTACCGTAGAGGATCACTGCAAGTAGCTCGCCGAGGAACCAACCGGCCACCACTCCTACAATGCCCGCCCCGGTGAGTACGAGACCGATAGTGGCAACCACTCGCGTGGCATCAAAGAGTACCCTGCCGACGGCCAGCCTCCGGACCTCGTACTTGGCCAATAGAAAAGAGTCAAGGAACACTTCCAGCGAAGAGAACGGAATCACCACGGATATCAGCACAAGTGCCTGCGTGTCAAGGACACCTGTTGCAGCTATCAGCGGTGAGAGAAGGAGAAGGATGCCAACAAGGATGACCGTTGTCGCGATTATGAGGGCGACTGACCTCCGAAGGAAGCCCTTCACCCGGTCCAGCCGGCCAAGCTCCTCCTGCTCCGGGACGACCAGCGGTGCGGCGTGGTTGAGGCCGAGCGCTCCAATGAACTGTCCGAAACCGTAGATCACGCCCAGCACCGCAACCTGGCCAATCTCCTGTTGAAGCAGCAGGCGTGTCAGGACCATGATGTTGAGTACTCTCAAGACTCCAGATACAGCCGACTGCCCGAAGAATGCTGTTGCACCCCTTGCTGCTGCAGACTCTGCCTCTGACATCCTGACACGTCCTGCAAGATGGGAGAAGACACGAGATTTAACATATCCGCCGCTGGCTCGCCAGTAGTACAGGAACAACGACAGACCCGAAGCAGAGTCGTCAGTTCGTCAGAAGAGGTGCCTGCGCGACCGACTCGCTGACTGGCCGCGTGAACAGGCGGCTCACTACGTACGGACGGAATGGTGTGCCACCAGCATGGTAGAACTTGCTGAACCACTCGACAAAGTGAAGTCGAAGTGTGTGCATGAATGCGAGCAGGCCCTCAAGAATCCCGACTACTATTGTCCCGACCAGAGCGCCCAGTAGTGGAACGTACGGTTCCACAAGAACACCATGCTCCCATACTTGATGAGGAATAATCTCCACACCGAGCACGGTAATGGGCGGCATGGGGATCTCGACGAGAGCTGGCAACATCTGTATGAAGACACCGCTGAGGATGAGATGGACCGTATTGAGGGCAAAGATTCGCGCATAGCTGACTGTGTGGCTTATCATGCCAATCGAATACTCTAGGTACTCCACGAGGCCGTCCATCTTGCCCATCAGAGACGTCACTGTCATTATGGCGAGGGGAAGGACGAGGCAGAGAAGCGTGAACATCTGGGCACTCATTGGCAAGAGCGGATAGACACCATTGTTGCCCGTGCCATACCCTATTCCGAGGATTGGAACCCATAAATTCACAGTCCCATTGGGGTCGAACCACGCGCTGACACTGTTTGCACTCACACCAAACAGGAGATTGACAAAGCCGAGGTATGTCCACAGATACGAGAATGCGACGATGGCCTCCCGGTACTCGCGGTGCTTGAGTCGGTTGTACAGGTTCAGAACGATGCCCATGCTCATCTGAAGAACACCGACCTCAATTGACAGCTTCAAGAGATGCGCTGTGCGGTAGGTGTTCGGACTGCCATCTGGCAGAGTGTGAGCGAATATGGGCCACACAGGCTGGATTGCGGTCTCCACACCGAAGAAGCTTCCAAAGAGGAATCCTCCGAGCATGGCGAACACGCCCATCGTAATCAGTCCGGAGGCCCCCGTCTGGAGATATCCCAGAATCGGACCCCAGTCCTGGCCCTTGCGCTTCGAGTTCCATGCAGCGATTCCAATGAATAGAATGAGAAGGCCCTGCCCCACATCCGCAAAAATCAGTCCGAAGATGAGTGGAAACGTCAACCACATGATCTTGGTGGGGTCAAGGTCGTGATGCGAGGGCACACCATAGGCACCGACCACCTCTTCTGTTGCTCTCATGAACGCGGGGTTGTCCAGATAGGTTGGCGAGTCATACTCCGCAAAGTCGGGGTGCTCGATCTTCATCTCAAAGACCTTGCCTATCCGGCGTCGCAGAATCTCCTCCAGCTCGGGAGCCTTCTTCTCCGGAATCCACCCCCACACCTTCATGGCCTGCTTCGTATAGACCACGTACCTGCGGGCCTCGATTCTCTGGCGCTCAATCTCCATGAGCTCCCAAGCGGCCAGAATACGCGGACCCCACTCCTTTGCAATCAGTCTGCGTCGACGCTCAAGGAGGTCTACCTCTTTCGAGAGACGTTCAATCTCTGCATTCGAATCAGCGATTATCTTCTCAGGAGTGCCCTCCGACCCCTCAGGGATGACAAGGGGCTCGAAACCGAGAGCTGAGAAGATCCTATCAACGGCGTTCTTCATCTCCGCTGGCACCGTGACACTGGCCACGGCCTTCCCACGCTTTACGATGACATGGCGCATGGCGTAGGTCCCCTCGGACACCTCCTTGATGCTCCACTCAAGCTTTGAGAGGTTTGCCTCGGGAACGACGCCAGCAGCAGTATAGGTATACTCGGTGACACCAATTCGATCCAGTGCTAGGCCGAGGGGCTCAAGTGACAGAGCGACATCACGAACATTCTTGTGGCGCTCAAGTTCGACCCGTGCCATCGCCATATCCCTGTCGATGTCCAGCACCTCAGCCTCAATCGCCTTCAGTACATCATTGGCCTGGTGCAGCGCGTTTGAGATGTTCGAGTCATCAATCTCGACAAACTGGCCAATGCCCCGGGTCACGTCCAGCCCCAGAGAATTCACTATGTGCGTCAGTCGATCGAGCAGAGCCTGTGCGGCTTCCTCATCAGATGTCAGCTCGACCTCCGCAATGCCCACCTGATGCCTGACATCGATGAACTCAAAGAGGCCAAACTCCTCTAGAGCAAGGAGGACCTCGCGTTCAAAGTCCTTGTGGGTGATCACTCGTGCAACAGCCATCTTGGCCGGGGACATGGACGGGGCCATATTCTTCCATCACCAGAATCTAGGTGGTCCGGCTTCCACGGTCAGAAGCCCGCGTCAGAGCGGAGTGGGCAAAGGGCCAGAGAGGGCGTTGATAAAGCTTATGACACAGGTCAACTTTTATCAGGGATCACTTCGCGCTCAGCAAGTCCCTCCAGCCCGAGGTATCCGACGATGGAAGAACGCGACGACGCAATGGACAGGATTCACGAGGCCGAGGTCGCCGCCCAGAAGCGGATTGAGGAGGCCGAGCTCAAGGCCCGGCAGATCCGAGATAGTGTGGAGGCCGAGGTAAGAAGGATAATCACGAGGGCCGAGGACGAGGCCCGAGAAGAGGCCGTCCGGATCCGTGCAGAGATAGAGCGCCAGAGAGAGGAGGCTGTCAAGGCCATCGAGAAGGACACTGACAAGAAGATATCAGAGCTCGAGGCGCTTGGCAGAGAGAGACACGGGCAGGCGGTTGAAACGGCCCTGAAGATGATTCTTGGTGAGGAGTAGACCATGAGTGGCGTCAATGGCATAGTCGAGATGATTGAGAGAAAGACCACCGAAAAGGTCGAGGAGATCATCAAGAGAGCTGAGGACTACAAGGCCAAACGGATTGCCAAGGCTGAGGAGGAAGCCAAGCGCAGAAAGCAGAGCATCATAGACGATGCGAGGCGTGGGGCACAGGCATTACTCAAGAGATACGAGGCCTCAGCCAAGCTCAGAGCCAAGCATCGTGTTCTTGAACTCAAGAATAAGATAATGACAGAGGCGCTTGATGAGGCCATAGAGAAGGCCAAGCTGGTGAGGACCCAGCCGGACTATAAGGTCTTCCTCACTCGAATGGTCGTTGAGGGCGCTGACGCCCTTGAGGCACCGGAGCTGGAGCTGGCATTCCCTGCCGGTCAAGAGAAAGTGGTCAGTATCTCCGAGCTCACCAAGGCTGTAAAGAAGAGCACTGGTAGAGATGTGAAACTCACTCTCTCAAGGGAGCCCGTGAATGCCTCTGCGGGTGTCATTGTCCGTACGCCTGATAATCGTAGATGGGTGGACAACACAATAGAGGCAAGAGTTCAGCGTTTTGAGAATCAGCTGCGTGACGCAGTTTCAAGCATACTGTTTCATCAGAAATAGCAGAGATTGCCTTTTGATTGAGGGGAAGGGCCGATGCCGGCCCCTGTTCCCCAATCGTCATGAGATACTAGTGGCCTATCAGTCCGGGCATGTACCCCACCAGCATGTATGCGATGACAAAGCCGTAGATGGCAATTGCCTCGATGAACACAACGTACAGAACGCTCTTGCCAAAGGTCTCAGGCCTCTCAGTGATTGCACCCAACGCTGCAGCAGAAGCAGTACCCATTCCAAGGCCACCGCCAATTCCCGCGAGACCAACTGCAAGGCCGGCACCAACAGCAATCCCCAGTATTGCAAGGCCTGCGCCCTCGGTCTCAGTGGTCGTCTGCAGTGGCGCAGGGCTGATGCCGGGATGCCCAACGGCATGCACTGGCAATGCGAGCACTGCCATGATGATTGCAAAGGTCACGTAGCCCGCAAGGAACAGCAAGAGGCTGGTCGCACGATTGTCTATTTTCATTCGTAAGTTCCTCCATCAGAATATTGTGATCACGCGTCGTATCATCTCAGGGGACTCGCCCCGCTCGATTCCAACGGCGATGGACCGTATGTTCCTAATCTCGTAGTACTTGAGCCCAAATAGACCGAAGACAGCACCGAGGTGAAACGGAAACGCCACGAGCTGCTGCTTGGTCTTCTGTGCGAGGTAGTCCTCAATCGCCAGCTCCACATCTGCGAGGTTGTGCTGTTCACCGTAGATGCGTGCAAGGCGACCTGCAATGTCAGCGTACCTCGTCGACTCCAGTCTGGAGAAGACCTCACGCCAGCTCGTCCTGCCACGAATCGCGTCCGTGACGGCGTCAGTCGGCCCGGTGAACCGTATCAGACTCAGGTTGAGGATCTCCTCATCGAGGGCAAGATGCAGCGCTCTCAAGACGGTCAGAGTGTTTCGCAGGATCACTCGCGCCTCCAATAAGGACAGGACCCGAGCGCGCTCCCCCAACGGAAACTCGGCCAGCACCTTGAAAACCGTTCCCAAGAACCACTCCTCAAGGGCAACCTCAAGGGGAGCTGTCGAGTTGTATTTCTCATAGGTGTGAACGCGCGTGAGCAATGCGAGCCTCATGTCCATGTACGGGAGGCCATCAATCACTGCGTCCACGGAGCCGGTGTCAACCAGTCTGTCGAAGAGCTCCTCCTGCTCCGGGGATGCTGGCACTGCGAACCTGAGAATCTCTTCCCGGTCCAGACCGACATGCAGCCCACGAATGATGGACTTTATGCTCTCAGCCAAGAACATGTTCATGTAGCTCTCGGCAAACATCCGCACGCGGCCTGTGAGAGTGCGCGTGATACTGTGACTCACCTCTGCAAAGTGGCGAGAGAGAATGAGCGCAAGCTCATCAGGATAGGGCACCCCCGCAAAGTGCTCACGACTGATGATCGGGCCGTAGGCGGTGCCCATCAACGTCTTGATGAAGTCCTCATAGCTTGCGGACTGCATGAGCCTCTCGTAGTCGCCAACACCGAGAAGGCGCGACTTGAGGCCCCTGATGCGCGCATTGACAAATGCGTACTCGTTCGCAGTCCTGTAGGACATGGTATTTTGACCCGCCGACTACTGGTCCATCAGTGATACCGAGCAGGCCTCGGAGCGTGGTTATAAGCTTGACGACATCGCCACTCTGTCAGGCACGGCTCGTCATGGACCGTCAATGCTCTGCATGAAAGGTCAATCACATGATTGCTTGAACCGTTGACTCAACACTCAGTGTCCAAGACGACCAAAATCGTCAACCATTGTCTGCGTGCCCCGTGAGCAGGAATCTTGATATTCAGCGAGTGCTCCAATTCGGTCCTGATGGGGAGGCATGACAGTTGATAGTTGCTGCATTTGATTCGCGGGTCTTCAGACAACGAGGTGTCACTGCAAACTTTGTGGCACCCATAGGTGCTGGACTCCGAATCGAGAATGAGGCCGGGTTTTGGAAGGCCTATGCGAGATCCGTAGAGCAACGTTTTGACGAGTTCAACCTATCGAGATTGAGATTCGTGTACAAGTCATATCATCTGCTTGATATCGGAGGGCCAATACGAGGCAAAGCTGTGATGGAAAAAATAGTGGAAGATTTGCTACCACACGTTTCTGAAGTTCTTGTTTGCTACTGCATTCTTCCAAAGGGGCACCTGCCATCCGCGAGGAACACAGGGGACAACCCAG
>CAZSTY010000016.1:0-5017 GCA_964609885.1 uncultured archaeon | reverse complement strand
AGTCGTAAGACAGTACTGGGAAGACGGTGGGACAGTTGAAACTCCTGTCAGCAAGTTCATGGATCAGATTCCCAGCTACTACCCCGTGGTATGCGCTTCCGAGTACACCACCATTCATAATGACGAACAAGATGAAACGGGCTTGCTCTTGGACAATATACAGGGACCGGACAACGAGGCCTGGCGAAGTATCCTTCAATGGAATGTCAGGATCTATCCTTCGGGCGATGAGGTTTCGCCGCCAATTGCTCTTGCAGACATGATAATACGATTGCTAGACCTGAAACTACATGATAGGCGGGCCCGACTGGAAAGACATGAGATTGAAACAACCTTCTCAGAGATTGACGAGAAACTGAAACTCAGAATAAGGTGGACTGGCCCCAAGGTTCTTCCCAAGATGGCTGCTGCCACCAGGCATGAAATGGAAACAAGTGCCCATGTCGCTCGACCCAGAGTACTTGTCATTGGGGAAACGCATGATCTACTCACTAATAGCCTAAGAAGCATTCTAGAAGGAACTGGGGCGTGGGACCATCTATGTAACCTTGCAGCAAGTGTCAAGGGCAGCCTAAAAGTGTTCGAACATACACGAGATCGCGATTTGCGGAGCATTCAGCCGGGGGACATCCTTGTGTGCTATGGGGGGAAGGCCCTTGAAACAGCCAAACTGGTGCAATGTTTCAAGGACATCCAAGTGCTTGACCTAACCAAACCCGACTCATGGGCACCCGGTCTAGAAGAAAAGTGGTATGAATTTAAGAAATGAGAGATATCAAACCTATTGGAACAGAATCACGCCTTGGTCTAGGAATGATTCCAATTCCTATAGGTGCTGGTCACTCCTTATAATACTTCCCTTCGAAGAATCATGTATAAAGATACGGCAATCACAAATAGTGTTTCCACATTGGGGATTTGTGATTCGAGGATTGAAACGTGGACACATACATGGTTGACTTGGACATCTATCCGAATTTGTTCTTGGCGCAGGCTGACAGCCTAGAAGGATTCAAAAGAAAAGCCACATCTCGTTACCTCGGTAGATGGACCATGGCGGAATCAACGACCTCGGGCAGCTCGGACACGTTTGATATGGGAAGTATGTTTCGCACCTCGGCAAGGATGACATTCGTGATCCAGATCATCTCTGTCATCGTGATGCTGGGCTCTGCCGCCGCATACTATATCGGCGGATTCCTGCCGTCGATTGACCCCGACATTCAGATCCTGCTTGTGCTGGTAGGTGTGGTCATAACAATCGTTGTCTTTCTCGCCGCATTCGGACTCTTTGTCAGATTCTCCAGACGTATCGGTGATGCTGTGGTCGGCCCCGGCCTGCAAGAAGTGAGGATGGACACCCCCAGGGTCAAGACTGTCATCTATGCATACGGGATACTTGTGGCGATGATGGCCATCACAGGCCTCTATGCATGGTATCTCGTCGACAAGAACTTCCTCGCACCGTGGGCGGCATCACTCAACTCCATATCGCTGAGGATATTCGGGCTCGCTCTCGGAGCATTCGTCATTGCTCTTCTCATTCAGATCATCATTGCCGCTGTGGGGAGAACGGCAACAAAGGTGGTCATCGAAGTTCTGGACATGGACGACTCTGAGTTTCTGGAGTAGTCACTCTTCATTCTCACGTTCGCGGAGGAACTCCGGTTCCTCCAGAATCTCCACCATTGGTGGGACGTATGTTCGACGGGCCTGAGCCGCCACTTCAACACGTTCCAAGTGTTGAATCGTGAGATACGTGCTGTAGGCCCCGAAGACCAAGCCTACAAGGACCCCGATAATCGCCCCCGTCATTGCGCCCTGCATGCCCCCGACAGCAGACCCGAGAGTCTGTCCGACAAGCAGCAAAGAGATCACTGCACAGGGCATCTCACCTGCAATAGCACACCATCGACCCGCGCCGGCAATGCCGTGGTCACTGGTTGAACTCTCTTCATCGGGGCTCATGACGCGACTGTGAGCGCGTACTCGCAATATGGGTTTTGGTGCCTCGGAGAACTCACCAATGTGCAGTAGGCCGAAGCCTTTTCTGTGCAGACGGGCCAGTCATACGACGAGGCCCAGAGATATGAGAGTCAAGGTCACCTATGGCGACGACAAGATCGAACTAGACATTCCTGACGAGAACTTGGCAGGCGTCGTGACCCCCCGCAAGACCAAGACCCTGCCCAACATGCAGGCCGAACTCGAACGTGTGCTCCACAACCCCCACGGACCCCATCTCGAGAACATGGTGAAGAGCAAGAGTGTCTGCGTGCTTGTTGAGGACCATACGAGAGACGAACCCCACTGGGAGCTCATCAGTGCCGTTGCGCCTCTTCTCAGGGACGCCAACATGGTCCAGTTCATTGTGACCACAGGTTCCCATGTCGTGGACCACCCCCTCAACCACGAGATCGTGGCTATGATCAAACGAGCCGCAGAGGAGAACGGGCTCAGATATCGTGTCAAGATTCACGACTGCTATGAGCCCGACATGGTGGATCTTGGCACAACGAGCAGGGGGACACCGGTCATTGTTGAGAGAGATGCCGTCGGACATGATGTCTACGTGGCACTGGCTGACATGAAGGCTCACTACTTCGCAGGCTACTCCAATGCACTCAAGGACTTTCTCCCCGGTATCTGTGCCTTCAAGACTATTGAGGCAAACCACGCCATGGCCCTTGATCCCCGCTCCACGTTCGGCGTTCACCCGTTCCACCCGAACCCTGAGCGAAGGGACAACCCTCTCGCAGACGACATGAGGGAGGCCACGGAGATCATCACAAAGGGGGCTCAGGTGTTCACACTCTCAGTCGTCACTGCGGACAAGAAGCTGGTCTGGGCCGACGCAGGCGCTCTGGAGCCGGTCATAGCCAGAGGCATAGAGGTCCTCGACGAGATTGCGGCCTTTACCGTCGAGACCGTGCCGCGAATTGTGGTCTCCCCAGGAGGCTATCCGCAGGACAAGAGCCTCTACCATGCTCAACGGGCGTTGGAACTCACCAAGAACGCTGTTTCCGATGGCGGAGAGATACTCTTCCTGGCTCAGTGCCGCGACGGAGTGGCACCAGAGAAGGCCGTTGAGAACTTCTACAAGAAGCTCACTGCGCCGATTGATGACGTGATTGCCTCTATCAAGGGCAAGTATCACCTGTACGAACACAAGGCGTACAAGTTCGCCGAACTCCTCAAGCGGGTCTCAGCAGTCAAGATGTACACTGAACTGGACCGTGAAACCGTTGAGGCTGTGCATCTCCAGAAGGTGGACGACCCTCAGGAGGTCATAGACGCATGGATCCAGAAGGACCCACAAGTGAAGATAATGGTCCTCGACAAGGGCAACAAGATGGCAATCTACGCGGCCTGAGCTAGTCCCACCGCATGTCAGCGATGGCTGCATAGAGCCGCCCATATCTCTCGAACGCCTTGTCATAGACTTCCCTGTTCTCGGGCCTTGGTTCCAATGCCGGTCGGGTTCGGACCATGGACTCGGCTGCCTCCGCAGGTGAACTGAAGATGCCAACCCCAGTGCAGGCGAGTATGGCAGCACCCAACGCGGTCGCCTCCTCGACCTCTGTTCTGATGACAGGCACGCCAAGTACATCAGCCTGGATCTGCATCCACACCTCGCTGCGCGCAGCACCACCTGTCACACGCATCTCGGAAACCTCAAGGCCCAAGCTTCTGACAACTTCGAGGTTAGTGCGCAGCTCGTATGCAACACCCTCAAGGATTGAGCGAATCATGTGTTGTCGTGTGTGACCCAAGGCAAGACCGGCAAATACACCTCTTGCGTGAGGATTCCAGTACGGAGCACCCGCACCAACAAAGTGTGGAATGTGAATGACACCCTCCGAACCTGCGGGAATGCCCTCGGCCTCTGAGGCCATGACATCGTACGGGTCCACACCTTGCTCTTGTGCCCTCGCACACTCCTCAACACCAAGATTGTCACGGAACCAGCGGAGAGCAGCACCCGTCGTGAACATGCTCGCCTCCACAACGAAGGCATCCCCAACAACGTGCCGGCTGCATAGGAGCCTCCGCTGGGCGTCGAGGCGAGGCTGCTCCGAGTATGCCAGCATAAAGCTCCCAGTCCCCGTTGTGGCCTTTATCATTCCCTCACGTACCACGCCAACGCCCAGCGCTGCACACTGCTGATCGCCGCCTCCTGCCACCACAGGCGTGCCAGCGGCAAGACCGCAATGCTTCGCTGCCGCCTCGGTCAGTTCTCCGACAACATCACCCGAACGCATTGGGTCAGGGAGTTTCTCTCGGGGTATCTCCAGAGCATCAAGCATGCGACCTGACCACTGCGCCCGACCTATATCGAACAACATGGTTCGGCTTGCGTTAGAGTAGTCGGTCACCGTGGCACCCGTCATCTTGAAGACCACAAAGTCGTGGACGAGAAGGAACTTGTACGTGGCATTGAACAGTTCCGGCTCGTGTTCCTTGATCCACAGTATCTTCGGCGCCGTGAAGTACGGATCGACCGTCAGACCCGTGATGCGATATATCTCTTCAACGGGGACGGCCCCACGAATCCTGTCGCATTGCGGAACCGTTCTTCGGTCCTGCCACACGATGGCACGTCTGAGAGGTTGCCCACTCTCATCAATTGGGACCACGGTCTCTCGCTGATTGGTCACACTCACCGCAGCGATGTCCGCGGGGTCAAATGGGCCAGCGCTCATCATGCGCCCGATCACCTTGCATGTGGTGGTCCACCAGTTAGGGGCCTCCTGCTCAACCCACGAGGGGCTCGGAAAGATGCTGTCAAACTCCTCATAGGCCTTGGAGAGGACCGCACCGGTCGCGTCAAAGAGCATGGCCCGAACGCCGGAGGTTCCTACGTCAATGGCCACAACGAGCTGTGTCATCCTGTCCTCACTGGGAGTGGGTGTGTATATCGGGGATAAGAAGCCTTTGAGTCTACCATGGACATGATTAGAGGTAGCTTCGCTCAGACTCTATTACCTCTCGCAAGTCACGACGCGGACCGATGAGA
>CAZSTY010000015.1:0-11967 GCA_964609885.1 uncultured archaeon | reverse complement strand
ATCCAAGCCCTTCGCATGGGAGGCGCTGAAACGGGCTCTGAGGACGAAGGAGATGGCAACCTGGGTGCGTGACGACTCTTCGGTGAATAGAGTTCGTCACAACTTCGGTCAGTCGTTCTATGCCAATCTCGTCGTACAGTACTTGGTGAAGGTGCAACACGTCTATCTCTCCCGTAAACTCCAAGTCCACCGCAGCGAGCCTCTCATTCACAGTCTTTCGGGCATCGTCGTTCTCCAGATCCCGCAGTGCCATCTTCAACGACTCTAGGCATCCAGCACAACCTGTTACAATGTTGAGGCCGTTGCTCTCAGCCAATGCCAAATTGCGTGCGGCCAACGTCAACCACACCGAGCTGGAGAACGAGCGGACACTGTTTGGTTCGGGGCAACATGTGAAGGGAAGATCGATAAGACCGATGTTCAGCCGCTCGCATACTGTCCGAATGGACTTTTCGATCTCTGGGAGCCGCCCTGCTATGGTGCAACCCGGAAAGAACGCATATCTTGTCAGTCGGTTCCCCTCCCACCATAGGCTGACACAAGGGCGGAGATGTCGGTGCCTTGGAGAACTCTGGTAATCTCCTCTGAGGAGGGTTTCGGAAGGGGCGGGAGGTCAAGTTCCTGCCGTACCCTCTGGACACGTCTTGACGGCTGGATTGCGGAACCAGTGTGAATCACTGCACGGACCATGTCTGCCACCTCCTCGGGAGCCAAACCGTTCCGTGTTGAGATGTTCTTCAGTTCAATCAGGACCTCACAGAGTGCCACACCCATCGGACATCGCTGTTCACACATCAGGCAGAATGCGCAGGTCCATTCGTTTCCACTTGTCCCCAGACTCCCGGTTCGAACTATCTCGCCCACCACTAGGCGGGGGTTGAACTGTGGCGCAACCCTGAACACGGGGCAGGATGCAGCACAGATACCGCACTGAAAACAGGGCCGGACGAGGTCACGAATGCGTTCCATCTCTGACTCCTGCTCTCCCACTGTTATGCCTCCACCTGTTGTTTTGTTCTCCGTCGTTTCCCAGTGCTCTTGGCCCGAGCCTTGCGATTCTCGACAACCTCTGCGAGCTCTGTCACGATTCGTTGCCACTTCTTGCCCTCGCCCGCCGAGACCCATTCCACTCTGAACCTCTCATCCTCGATGTTGTTCCGTTTCATCCATCTCCTGATCCTAGGTTCTCTCTTCGCCATCCAGTGGTTTCCAGTCTGGAAGTGGCAGTCTGATGGCAGATGACACCCTGAATATAGAACGGCCCCCGCCCCCAGCTCGAAGGCTCGCTGCGCGAATTTCACGGCGAATCTCCCCGAACACATGGCCCTGATCACTCGGGCATTGGGGGGATACTGCATTCGTGACACTCCTGCAAGATCGGAGCCCCTGTAGGAACAGAATGCACACGCGAATGCGATGATCTTGTCCTCCGGATTCTCTCTCAGTGCCGTTTCTATCTGGGCCATGATCTGTTCGTCGGTGAAATTGGGCATGTAGATGGCACCCTGAGGGCAGTCGCCTGCACAGGTCCCACAGGCTTGGCAGAGCGCACTCACAACTTTGTACTTACCCGTACCATCCTGCACGATTGCACCGTACGGGCACCTCTTCGCGCACGTACCACACCGTGTACATTTGTCCTGCATTATTCTGGCTGCCAGTGCCTCGATTGGATAGCGTCCCCGCTGCAGAATGATAGCCGCACGTCCTGCAGCGGCGCTTGCTTGGATGACCGAGTCACGGATGTCCTTTGGCGACTCGGCCCCCCCACAGATGAACACACCTGCCGAACTCGTATCGACAGGTCTGAGCTTCGGATGCGACTCTATGTAGAATGAGTCGTCAGTGACGGATATCGGGATTGGAATCTCGCCTGCTGACCCCTCTGCTCCCATTGAGAGGATCACAAGATTGTGGCGGTCAAATCTGAGCCGGTTATGCGTTGTATCCTCAACGCTGAGTCTGAGATCTCTCGTGTCTGGGAACTCCTGTATCTCTCCAACTCGTCCCCTGATGAATTCGACACCATCGTTCCTCGCCCGGAGATACTGTTCCTCGAAGTACTTGCCGTGCATCCGGAGGTCCTGATAGTATATTGTGATCCTGGTTTCGGGGTAGTGTTCCTTGATTAACAGCGCGCACTTGACCGACTCCGCGCAACAGAAGTTAGAACATCCAAGTCGTCCGTTGATGTCACGAGAGCCAACGCACTGAACGATTGCCACCGACTCCGGAATGTACAGGTCTGACGGCCTGACAAGCTTGCCCTCTGTCGGTCCTGCTGCATTGATGAGCCTCTCGAACTCCAACGTGGTGATGACATTCGGATAGCGCCCCCACCCGAGGCGCGGATACTTGGCTGGATTCGCAGGCTTGAATCCGGTAGCAATAATGATGACACCCACGTCGAACTCATACGTACCCCCTCGGTCTTCGGGGTGGATTGCCTTCTGTTCGCAGCGGTCGATACACTTTCCGCATCTGATGAGGTCCATTCCGAGACAATAGTCTGGGTCTATCACAAACGCGGACGGAACGGCCTGTGGGAATGGAATGTATATCGCCTTCCTCCAGCTCAGGTTCTGGTCAACACGATTGGGAACATCAATCGGGCAGACCTCGGTACATTCGTTACATGCAGTGCACTTCTCCGGGTCGACGAACCTAGGTTTCTGCTTGACCCGAACCCGGAAGTTGCCAACATACCCCGAAATTTCCTCTACCTCCGCCATTGTGATGATCTGGATGTTCGGGTGGTTCTGTACATCGACCATCTTGGGGCCCAGAATGCAAATACTGCAGTCGTTCTGCGGAAACACCTTATCGAGAATGGCCATGATTCCTCCAATCGTGGGCTCTCTCTCAACGAGGTAGACCTTGTACCCCATGTCCGCAAGGTCGAGAGCCGCTTGCATGCCTGCGACGCCTGCCCCCACTACAAGTGCCGCCTGTGTGACTGGCACATCCTTCTCAGGCTGGGGCTGGAGTGTCATTGCCTTGGCAACGGCCATGGCCACAAGTTCCTTTGCCTTCTCAGTGGCCGCCTCGGGGTCGTGCATATGGACCCATGAAACATGTTCCCGTATGTTGGCCATGATGCAGAGGTACGGATTCAGTCCTGCTGCCTTCACAGTCTTGCGGAATGTGTCCTCATGCATGGTCGGGCTGCACGATGCAACAACAACTCGGTTGAGCCCGTGTTCCCTGATGGCCTCCTGTATCTCCCTCTGTCCCGGGTCCGCACAGGTGTACCTATTGACCTGCACGAAGACCACGCCGGGAAGTGTCTTAGCATACTCTGCAACCCCCTCGATGTCAACGACGCCTGCGATGTTCTTTCCGCACATGCATGGAAAGACGCCAATTCTCGGCCCCGAGTCGACCTCGCTGCTCTCCGACTGTTCGTCTGCTGACTCTTGAGCCTGGGGGTCCTCAACGGCCATCAGGTCACTTTCCTGAGTCCCTCGTGCTCTTCTCACGAGCCCAACTTACTATTCCAGTAGCGCCGCGTAATAAAGCTTCACAGAACGCGCATCAGGCATGTGGCGGGTGTTCGCAGGCGTAAGAAATGACCCCGCTCGGGTTTGGTATCCGAACATTCGTCCTCTTTCGTGGACCAGAGAACTGAAGTGTCAGTGACAAGATGTGGGTATTGATGATGGACCTGACGATTGTGGCCGCTGTACTCACGGTTCTCTCAACAATCGACATCATTGTACATGTCCATCTTGATTTGCTCAAGTTCCGAAGGGGCGGCCACAGGGCCTTCAGCGAACCGAGTGAAAGGATTCCCCGTGCGACTCTAACAGCGGTTGTGATCTCAACTCTTCTATCATTCGGTGTTGTCCTGCTGATCGTTGTCGCGTGGGTCGTGGAATCCCCGTCGTTGATTGTGATCCTGATGATTCCTCTAATCGATGTGCCTGCATACGTATGGATGACAGGGTTTGCAATGCTCTGTGCGGGCATCGTGCTTCACATGTGGGCTCGTGTAGTGCGGAAGGCAGATGCCAGCTCTTGGATTATGGAACAAGACCACCGGCTCATCACATCAGGTCCGTACGGTGCAGTGAGACACCCGTCTTATCTCTCGTACATAATATGCTTCGTCGGCATGTTTCTATTGATTCCCTCGGTCGCAACCGCAGTGCTACTCATCGGAGTGCCGGGCTACTACTCTATTGCTCTCATCGAGGAGAGGCTCCTATTGGACCACTTTGGAACGGAGTACCTTGGATATATGAGTCGTACAGGCCGGTTCATTCCTCGGCTACGACATGAGAGCCCGTCGAGGGAGTCATAGAACTGGTTTCTTCTGCTCACCAAAACTGTAAAAAGTGGCCCGTGATGGGACAGCCCTACGAACGGGAGACGGAATCATGTCCGGCAAGGTCTGGAAGTACATCACCGAGAAGATCGAGAGTGAGGGTGCGTGTCACTTCACCCTGCTCGATCCGGACCCCCTCCAGTTGACCATCGAGTCGGTTGTCGAGATGGCCCGGCTATCAGAGAAGGCCGGCACCGACGCAATCATGATTGGAGGCAGTACAATCTTCGGCGTGATTGACGATTCTGTGAAGTCAATCGCCGATGCTGTCGAGATTCCCACCATTCTGTTCCCCGGAAACATCACCGGTGTGTCAGAACACGCCGATGCCATGTTCTTCATGAGCCTCCTAAACAGTACGAATCCCTACTGGATCATCGGTGCTCAGTCATTGGCTGCGGCCAGAGTGAAACTGTCTGGGCTCGAGGCAATCCCCATGGCATACCTTCTCATTGCGCCGGGCAAGACCGCCGCTTGGGTCGGCGATGCGAAACCGTTTCCGCGTGACAAGCCGAAACTCGTGTTGATGTATGCTCTTGCCGCTGAGCTTCTTGGATTCAAGCTCGTCTATCTTGAGGCTGGCAGTGGGGCCGAGGGCGGGGGTGTTCCAGCGGAAACCATCAGCATGGTGTCACAGTACGCTGACATTCCCGTGATAACAGGCGGGGGGTTCAATGATGCCGCCTCTGTTGTCCGGGCTGTCGAGGCCGGTGCATCGATTGTTGTTCAGGGGACATATGTCGAGAAGAGCGTTCAGAAGGACGGTGGGGCCGGTCTGACGAAGATCATTGAGGCCCTGAAGAAGGCTGGTTCCAAGAGAGTTTAAATAGTGTGGGTCGCCCTGAATCTAGAGCGCGCCGTAGGGAGGTATCCACTTGTCCAGTAAGACTGAAAGGCTTAACGAACTGCTCGAAGACCTCAGCAGAGCCTCCCAAGGAAATGTTGAGGCAAGCCTGATTGTTTCTAAGTCGCAGGGCCTGACAATCTGCTCCCATTATCCTGATGGCGAGCCGGGCGAGGGGGTTCCCGAAGAGGATGTCATTGCGGGCAGGTCCACGCAGATAGACATGGCCACACGAAAGGTGTTCTCCCAGCTGAAGCGGGGCGAACTGGTCCGTATGTTGGTGGAGGGAGAACGAGGGTACGTCATAATCTGCAATGCGGGAGAGGATGCGCTTCTCTGTGTGCTGACAAACAAGAAGGTGAACCTTGGCTACCTGTTCTTCATGATGACCCGGATTGCACAGAAGATTGCCAACATTCTGTGACCGTGATGTTGTTCCGTCACTTTTATGAGCGGTCGCCAGACGTGACGTGCGCCGCTATCGATAGGTGATTGATTTGTCAGAGAAAAAGCCGACACCAAAGACCGACGAAACTGAGTCTGAGGAAGATGAGTGGGAAAAGTGGCGACGCGCGGGAGTTGTTGCTCGTGAGGCCCTAGAGATTGCTCGCCCAATGATCAAGCCCGGTACGAAGGTCATTGACATCGTTGAGGCAGTGGAGGGGTATATTCTCGAACATGCTTCTGGCCTCTCTTTCCCGTGCAATGTGGCAATCAACCACATTGCTGCTCACTACACTTCCCCCTTGGATGATGAGACGGTCATTCAGGAGGGCGACCTTGTCACCGTTGACTGTGGTGCGCACATCGACGGCTGTATCTCTGACACTGCGTTCACTGTCGCGCTCAATCCTGAACATGAATCACTCGTGAAGGCCGCTGAGGAGGCCACCCGTGTTGCGATTGAGATGATGCGCCCAGGTGCCAAACTCAACACGATAGGGGCGCTCATCGAGGACACCATCAAGAGTGCTGGCTTCGAACCCGTGAAACAACTGACCGGGCATCAGCTCGAGGAGTGGACCCTCCATGGCGAGAAACAGGTGCCGTGCGTTTCCGGGAAGCCCGAAGTGAAAGTTGAGGCCGGAGAGGTCTATGCGATTGAGACCTTCGCCAGCACAGGCTCTGGCAACGTTTCAGACCTACCAAACCCGCTCATCTACCAACTTCTACCAATCCGAGTGCCGGTCCGGTTCAGGGGCAGTAAGCAGTTCCTCAGCATTGCAAGGCGCGAGTATAGGGAGTTCCCGTTCGCTGAGCGCTGGCTCGCCAAGAAGATGAAGCGCGCTGCCCTCAAGATGGCAATTCGCGAACTGCGTCAGAACGGGGCGCTGATTGCTCACCACATCTTGGCAGAGGAGAAGGGTGAGTTCGTGTCCCAACACGAGCACACTGTGATCATCACTGAGGATGGTCACGAACAGACTACGTAGGCCACTACAGCTGGTCCGAAACACCAGCGTTGGGCCTTCCCACAATGATTAAATGCACGTTTTCACGTTTAGATGAGGGTGGGCATTCGAGTGTGACTTTGCCTCGGCAGTTTTAGCAGTGATTTCTGGCGACGTTCACCCGCTCACCATGCAGGGGAGATGTGTGTGGAAGGTTCGCACGGTAATCAGGAGAGGGAGGATGTTCAGGGGTCGTCTGGGGTGCACCCTGTTGTCTGCCCGGAGTGTGGTTCCTCTCAGGTCATTGAGGATCTTACGCGGGGGGAGCGTATCTGTGCTGGTTGCGGCCTCGTACTATCTGACCATCACATAGATACTGGTGCTGAGTGGCGCGCCTTCAGCTCGGAGGAGGCCGATGCTCGTAGTCGTGTCGGCGCCCCCATGCGATACACAGTTCACGACAAGGGTCTGTCGACGGTCATCGACTGGCGTGATAGGGACACGTCTGGACGAAAGCTCAGTCCCTCTCGCCGGTCTGAGATCTACCGTCTTCGGAAATGGCAGATTCGCTCACGAGTTCATGGCTCTATCGATCGGAACCTGGCTCAGGCTATGTCGGAGCTTGAGCGACTGGCGTCGCAGCTGTCGATTCCGAAGTCCATCAGGGAGCTGGCGGCACTGCTGTATCGAAAGTCCATAATCAAGAAACTGGTGCGTGGTCGTTCGATCGAGGCGATGGTCGCAGCAACCCTCTACGCAGCATGCAGGATTCGCCAGAAACCACGTCCTCTGGACGAGGTGGCCGACGCATCTCGTGTTGACAAGAAGAAACTCGGGCAGTGCTATCGGTTGCTGCTCAGAAGTCTGAAGATCAAGATTCCTCTCTCAAACCCAATCGACTACATCCCACGTTTCGCATCTGAGCTCTCACTGTCGAGCCCTGTCCAACTGAGAACTGTGGAGATATTGAAGCGGAGCAGGGAGAAGGGCCTCACAATAGGGCGGGATCCCCTAGGACTGGCGGCTGCGGCGATTTATGTTGCGTCCATACTTCTTGACGAACGACGCACTCAACGTGAGATCGCAGAAGTGGCACGTGTCACCGAGGTCACGGTGAGAAACAGGTACAAAGAGATTGTCAGGGTGCTACAAATAGACTCCCTGAATTCATTTGGATGACCTCACGTATGAGAAGAGTGATGGGGCTCAGAGGTGGCCATGATGCCACCAAGCCATCATCTGCGGCCACTTGATGTGAATGACCAGTCGATGTGGATGGTCTCCTCCGGAAAGCCGAGCTTGCTCAGAATGTCCTTGATGACACCGCGATGGTCTCCCTGAAGCTCGATGTGGCCATGCTTCGCTGCTCCTCCACATGCGAGCTTGCTCTTGAGCTTCGCGGCCATGTCGCTCAGATCAATATTCTTATCAAAACCGGAGATGACCGTTGTGAGTCGACCCCACTTCCTTCTCTCTACGGTCACGGTGATCCTAGCTTCTTCCTGCGCGATGGTCTCGCAGACGCAGAGGTCTGTTGGGAGACCACAGTTTGGGCATATACCACCTTCGTCTGACAGGTTTCGCTTTCTCCTGATAGTTTCTTTGTTTCAAACTAGTCTGGTACCAGTCGAGCATATAAGTGCAACTGAATGCTGCATTTCAGAGCGGCTCAGTTTCCGATAGTGGCGACGGGACCAACCATGGTCATTGACATTCTCATCATCGATGCTCTGAGTGCGGGCTCAGGGCGCCGAGTCACCTCGCGTGATGCCATAGGCTGTGGACCGAGGTCCGTTGCAGGTGTTCTTGAGGCCTCTGGCCTCTCTTGCAAAATTCGTCGTGCTGAAGATGTATTGACGGGTAGGTCTGGAATTCGTGGTTTCAGACACCTTGCCATCAGTGCAATGACCATGGATGCACCCTCGGTCAGACGAATCATTCGCGCATGGCGAAGGCATCACCGAGGTGTCGTACTCCTTGGTGGCCCCATCGCAACGGGCGGTAAGCAGACGCTCATCTCGTTGAAGCCAACTGTCATGGTCGTTGGTGAGGGCGAGCGTACTCTTGATGAACTGATTAGGGCGGGTTTCTTCGAGGATGCAGCTGATCTGCATGCAATTGATGGCATCGGCTTCATGGATCATGACAGTCCGGTCTTCACCACTCCACGCAGAAGACTGACATCTCAGGAGCTAGACTCCTATCGACCCTCAATCACCCGAATCATGGACTATCCTGCATATCAGGCCAGCCGGGTGTACGTAGAGGTTCTGAGAGGATGTTCGAATTTCAGAAGGACGACTCTGGAGCTTCCGGATGGTCGCGTGTGTATTGACTGCGGGAACTGTGACTCTCCGTCACTGGCGGATCGGCTGGACTGCCCCGTCGACATTCCCCCGGGGTGCGGCTTCTGTAGCGTCCCCTCGACATGGGGCCCTCCACGCGAACGGAGCGAGCAGGCAATTGTAGACGAGGTCACAGGGCTTCTCGATCACGGTGTCCATCGTATTGTGCTTGAGGCCCCCGACTTTCTCGACTACCGACGGGGCCACTCCCCCCAGACCGACCCGTGCTCACCGGCGGCGAACCTTGAGGCGATTGAGAGTCTGCTGTCGAGTCTGGCATCCTTGCCACAGATAGCTGAGGGGAATGCGCATCTGTCGATTGAGAATGTCAAGGCGTGCCTGTTCACCGATGAGGTGGTGGCGCTGATTGCGAAATACGTCCACGGAACGTCACCGAACATCGGTCTGGAAACCGGTTCCGGACCCCACATGCGTAGCATCGGCAAAGGGGGATCACCCGAGGATGTCGTCCGCGCGGTTCGGGCGGCAAGACGCCATGGGATGTCGCCCTTCGTGTACTTTATCTATGGCCTTCCTGGTGAGAATGAGCAGACCGCCGAAGAGTCGATTCGTCTGATGAAACTCCTGAGCGACGCTGGAGCCGAGAGAATCATCCTGTACGGTTTCCAACCCCTTCCCGGATCCGCCTTTGCCGCCTTTCCTCCAGCATCGCCGAAGAGTCACTTAGGTCGCCGTCTTCGACGTGCAGCAGAGGGCATAAACCGTCAGAAGAAGACCCACTATGTTGGACATGTCATCCAGGGGGTGGCTGCGGAGCCTTCCCTGACACACAAGGGGTACACGATGGTCTATCCTCTTGGCGAGGGGCCAATTATGACCGTTCCTGGCGGCTACAGTCCGGGTACAGTCATGAAGGTGAAAGTCATCAAGCCGTTGAGTGCAGGCCTGTTGCTAGGTGAAGTCCTCCGTGAGGACCATTGCGATTGAGATGTACAATAGGCAAAGCTTCATATGGCATACGATTGCTCACACGGACTGGTGGTCCTCAATGACGTACGTCTGTCACTTTTGCCATGCTGAGGTCACGAAGGAGGGTCTCAAGGCGCTCCCCGGTGTGAAGTGTCCACACTGTGGAGGCAGAATCCTGTACAAGATCAGGCCCCCCGTCGTGAAACGAGTCAAGGGTGTGTAGCCTAGCTAACACCACCGAGGCCTCCCCGGTGGTACTTCTCTTCTTGTGGACCACTGCTTGGGACCACAGTGATGTCAGCCCTTGAACACAAGGTATGCTGCCGCGATGATTGATGCGATGAAGAGCAACAGGAATAGTATTGACATCAGTTTCTTTCTCAGGGCGTAGCGCATCTCTCATTCCTCACCAATCAGTATCTTTCCGAGCCTTGTAAGTTCCTCTATTCCTCGAATCTCATGATCAAACAGGGGCACCTCGGTGATGTACAGGTCGTGGTAGAGGTCTCTGATGTCTTTGAGGTTGGCCTGCTGCATTCTGCGTCTGTTTGAGCAGAACCGACAGTCCGGATTCTCAGGCACAAGTTGGTTGACAATGATGTTGCTCACGGGGATACTCCACGTATTCAGACTTGCAAGAAGTCGTTGGGTTTCAAAGACCGCCATGGCCTCAGGTATCATGACGACGACGAACTGCGTAAGTTGCGGGTCGGCAAGGGCGACACGCGCGGCACGGATCTTCTCTTTTGTTTCTTGAAGCATCTCCCAAGATCTGTCTTGTTCCTCGGCCCCTCCAAAGAATGCCTTGAGGCCGGACATCATTGCACTGAGCCTCTGGCGCAGTGTGAGAATTTTCCCCAACCAGCTGTCAAGTAGATCTGGCAATTCCAACAGCTTCAGCGTGTGTCCTGTGGGTGCAGTGTCAAAGACGACCCGATCGAAGTTTGTGTCTGCCATGAACTCAAGCATCTTCCCGAAGGCCATCGCCTCGTCCGAGCCCGGCGGGGCCATGCTCTCCATACCGCCCAAGAACTGAGAGGCCATCTCCATGTCCGCACTCCCGCTCTGGCCCAATTGCTCCTGAAACTCCTTCATGCCCTTCTCAGTGTCAATCTCCATTCCCCAGAGATTGTCCATGCCCTCGATGTCCACGATCTCCCCGCCTGAGAGGTTCTGGTCGAAGCTGTCGCTCAGGCTGTGGGCTGGGTCGGTTGACACTACGAGTGTCCTGAGGCCCCTCTGCGCTGACAACACAGCCATGGCTCCAGCGCAGCTCGTCTTTCCAACGCCTCCCTTGCCTCCAGAGAGGATGAACTTGATACCGTCATTGAATATGATGTCACGTAGCGTCATCTCGTGCACAGGGCCACTCGCGGTATGTGACGTATTAAGTTTCGTGTACGAGCTCGCACTCGACGGTAACACTGGCGACTCTATATATGCATCTCTTGGCAAATGATGGTGTAGCGCGCTGTTGTTTCACGCAACTGCACACTTGGAATCTTGGTGAATAGAATGGGCGTCAACGTAGCTGCTTTTGATGCGAAGAGTTTTCGGAGGGGAATCCCTAGCAGTTCAGCCTCCCAAGAATTCTACACACCTCTCGGAGCAGGTATCGAAGTCGCTGATGTCGATGAATTCGAACGAGCGTATGCGGTAGCCTATTCGGAGCTATCGGAGTCCTTCGGGATCGATCTTCGACGTCCGTGCTGCGATTCAATCACCCTGAAACGCCAACTCGGGATGAAGCGTGCCATTCCCTTCGCCGATTAACTGGTTTCCACACTGTCTCCCCACATAACCCGGCTCTTTATTTCCTATGTTATACTGCCTCCCTCAAGAATCCCTACTGTGAATGTGGGAGGTCATCACAGCACAGTCAGGACAATAGAAACTCCACACTTTCTACGTCGTCTCGAGCCTGCCTTTTCGTATCTGACTGCCTGGGCTTTCGTGGAAAGCCTCAAACGAAAGGGTTCCACTCAGTTTCCTCTCGTCTGGCTGGATGGCTTCTCATCTTATGAGACGAGCGCTTGGAGGAATCTTGTATCATCCGTTAGACTTGCTGTCTTTTCGCGAGGTGATGAGTGCAATCCGCTAGTTGCCACGGCAGACTTGGCAGCCTTTCTT
>CAZSTY010000014.1:4569-12188 GCA_964609885.1 uncultured archaeon | reverse complement strand
GGTGCCGATGGGAAGGTCCTATTCGAGTACGAGACCGTGGACGATGTTAGGCGCATATTGAATGGCATCTCATACGATTCTCTTATTGTCCATCCGTGTCCCTCTTGCGACTCTCAAGTGGCGGAGGTCGATGAAGAGGGTCTCAGGTGTGTCGGATGCGGCAGTAGATTCATGGTGGAGTGAGCCCATGGCAGGGCGGAGTGTAGACGGCTCAACTATGACTCGTGTTGTGCTTCTTCTGATCCTCTCGGTTTCGATGGTTTCCAGTGCAAGCATCTTGATCCGGTTCAGTACATCTCCTCCGCTTGTGATAGTATTCTGGCGCACACTTCTGGGGGCGGTCTTCATGGCCGCCATCGGACTCGCTCATGGCGACCATCGGTCTATCGCTGAAGGGCGGCTTCGGACAGATTGGATGTGGCTGTTGATCATTGGAGTCATCCTCTCGTTCCACTTCTCTACGTGGTTCACATCGCTCTTTCTCACCACAGTCGCTGCGAGTGTGGTCCTTGTTAACATGTCCCCGCTCCTGACCGGGATTCTCTCTACGGTCGTAATCGGGGAGTCCCTTCATCGTCGGTCTTGGGCGGGAGTTGTGATTGCTGTTGTTGGGGCCGTATTCCTTGCTTGGAGTGACTTGACAATTTCGGGTCCGGGTGCTCTAACGGGCGATCTTCTTGCGCTACTTAGCGCGCTGTTTCTCGCATTGTACTTCATTGGGGGGCGCAGGCATGCCGGAGGGCTCCCCATAACGGTCTACACATCAGTTGTGTATCTTGCTGCAGCAGCGACAACGTTCTGTTTCTGTGTCGCTACGGGCGTCAATGTGATTGTTCTTGATGCCCGAGAGATGGTCATCTTTCTCGCTCTCGCCCTCTTTCCAACTGTCTTAGGTCACTCTGTCAACAACTACGTACTGACGCTTGTTCCTGCCTACGTGGTTTCTGCCGCTGTCTTGGGGGAGCCCGTGGGCGCCACTCTGCTGGCTGTCGTCTTTCTGGGCGAGATTCCGTCGCCATCAACATTGGTCGGCTTTGTCATCATCATGCTTGGGATAGGCCTAGTCATGCTGGACTTGGCTAGGCGCGAACGCGACGTACTATCCCTTGATGACCCCAATCGGCCTTAGCTTGACGACCTTTGTCGCGATACCAACGGCGTCTGATACCCGGACGACCTCATCGACATCCTTGTACGCACCTGGCGCTTCTTCTGCGATCCCTACAGCCTTGGGCGACTTGACTATGATTCCCTCGCCGGCCAGCTTCCGCTGAATCTCCCGCCCATGAAATATGGACTTGGCCTTTCTACGGCTCATGAATCTGCCGGCCCCGTGAGCCGTGGAACCAAATGACAGGTCCATTGCTCGTTCGTTGCCGACCAGAATGTAAGACGCGGTTCCCATTGTCCCCGGGATTATGACCGGCTGACCGATGTCCTTGTACTTGCTTGGGGTTTCAGGGTGGCCTGGTGGGAATGCTCGTGTGGCACCCTTTCTGTGAACAAGCACCTTTCTTCTCTTGCCATCAATGTCGTGTTCTTCGACCTTGCCCATGTTGTGGGCTACATCGTAGATCAGGTGCATGTCGAGGTCCTCAGGGTCTTGGCCAAATACGCGGCCGAAGACTTCGCGTGTCCAGTGCATCATTGCCTGTCTGTTTGCCCATGCGAAGTTCGCCGCAGCACTCATGGCACCAAGATAGGCTTGCCCCTCTGGTGATGTCGTGGGTGCGCTGCACAGTTCTCTATCGGGAACATCAATGTTGTACTTGCGCATGGCCTGCGTCATGTTCTTGATGTAGTCACTACATACCTGGTGGCCGAGGCCTCTTGAACCGCTATGAATCATGACAGTGACCTGCCCAACATGGGTAATCCCCATGGCCTTGGCAGCTCTCTCATCGTAGATCTCGTGAACGACTTGAACCTCTAAGAAATGGTTGCCCGAACCAAGCGTACCAACTTGGCTCTTTCCTCGTTTCTTTGCCTGTGTCGAAACCTTCGACGCGTCAGCAAAGGGCAGGTTTCCTCCAGCCTCGGTGTGGTCGAGGTCTTCTTCCCACCCATATCCGTTCTCTATGGCCCACTTAGAACCGCCCTCCAGAACTTCGTCAACACCACTGGATCCCTGAAGATGAATCTTACCCGTCCTCCCAACACCAGTAGGAACGTCCGCAAACAGCTGGTCTATCAGCTCATGAATCTTGGGCCTCACATTAGCCTCGTCGAGATTTGTTCTCAATACTCTGACACCGCAGTTTATGTCATAACCAACGCCGCCAGGAGATATCACACCGGTTTCGTAGTCTGTTGCCGCCACACCACCTATGGGGAATCCGTAGCCCTGATGGCCATCAGGCAGGATGATGCTCCTCTTGTAGATACCTGGCAAGCAGGCCACGTTTACTCCCTGCTCGAATGTCGCATCCTGTCGCATCTTCTGGATGAGAGCGTCTGAACCGTATATGGTGACGGGGACCTTCATACACGGCTTTGTTCCCTTCGGAATCTCGTAGATGTTCTCGGCGACTCTCTTCACGTTCATCTCATCCACATCCTTCTGCGGGCGCCCCAGTCTCGACAATTGCTATAAGGCTTGTGACACGATGCAGTGGACGTCCCTCGAAGAGGGATCTGGTCGTCCGATATTGAAAGGAGGTTGATCACCAAGGTGCCTGCTGTAAGGCTCACTGCAATGGTCACGTCGCACGGCTGAAGCTGCAAGGTCAAACAGGAAGATCTCACCCGGCTCCTACAGGCCGCTGGTCTCCTGCCACCTGATGCAATGTGCCACGGCAACATCGGGGACGACGCGGTCGTACACATCGTGAATGATGAGTTCGCAGTGGTCGAGAATGTGGATGTGTTCACACCAATCCATGACGACCCCTACATCCAAGGCAAGATTGTTGCCTGTAACGCCACAAACGATGTCTTCGCCATGGGTGTCGAGGACATTGTGTCACTACAGGCATTCTTGGCGTTCCCGAGAGAACTGCCGGAGGACATTGTCATAGGTGTCCTGAAGGGAATGAGCGACTTCATGAAGGAACTGGGCGCGGATGTCACGGGCGGCCAGACCATTAAGAATCCGTGTCCAGTACTGGGCGGCATCTGCTTGGGTGTCACACACCCCAGACACCTAATCTATTCCTCGGGCGCAAGACCCGGTGACACTGTCCTGCTGACGAAGCCTCTCGGCATTCAGCCTGCGATGCGCTCCTACAGGGATCTCAAGGACGACAAACGGGATGCACTTCTGGAGCAATTCAGCGAAGCCGAGCTAGTGAGGATGCAAGAAGTAGCAGTCCGGGTGATGACCCATAGCAACCTTGAGGTCGCTCGCTCCATGAGGGCGGTGGGAGCTCATGCAGCAACTGATGTGACAGGTTTCGGCCTGTTGGGTCACGCGCAGAACGTGGCGGTTCTGAGCGGTGTTGACATCCGCATGCGGAGAGTTCCTGTGATTCGCGGCACCTTGGAGCTGGCACGGTTCTTCGGGCATCGCTTGGTCCAGGGCTATGGGGCTGAGACCGCCGGTGGGATGCTGGTGTTCCTGCCTCAGGACAGTGGCGAGCGGTTCGCAGCCCTGCTCGAAGAGCATGGTCTTCCGTGTTGGACCATTGGCGAGGTGACACAGCAGTCTGCTGCGCCTCGTGCCTACTTGGCCGACGATGTTCAGTTCATTGAGACCGAGTTCCCGTGATGCCGTCGTAAACCTGCGGGCCTGACGGTGGAGGATTGCCGCCGCGAGCGGCCGGTCTCTCTCATTAATCACCGTGACTGTGCTTCAGTTCATTTGCTGTGCTCTGGCCAAAGTCACTGCAGAATGTGATACAGCTTATCGATAAGTCTGTGAATGCCCTTGAGGGGGGCCAGGTCAATCTCGGGGTCAATGAACTTGCGAAGCACCGCAATCTCGTTCTCATCTAGGTCGTGAAAGAGCCAGAAACTGTGACTGTTGGCCAATCGACTCTGCGACAACATGATTCACTCCACGCCGATATCTCACTACATAATTCGTGTTATGTCGATATAACTTCTCGCGTTCGGAAATGACGAACCGCGTTTCGGCACGCTCTGAATGACCGAGTGGGCCTCATACGCAACGGCAAATCATTTAACATTCGACATCCTACGGCACCACAAGGCGCCTTGAGCGCAGGTACGCAGGTGCAGGCGAATGAAGATCGTTGTCACAGGCCCGTACGCATCAGGAAAGAGTCTGTTGATCCACAATATCACAAAGGGCGCATGTATTAACATCGAACGGAGCGGCACAACAATCGCTATGGATCACGGAGTGGCCGACGTTGATGGCATGAGCGTCTTCATGTTTGGCACACCGGGACTCTTGCGCTTTCGAACCATGCGAAAGATACTCAGCTCTGGTGCTGATGGGATAATCTTTGTTGTCGACTCAGCTGACAAGGAGTCCGACGCGCGCGCAAAACTGTTCTTTAGAGAGATTGCGTTCTTCTTGCCCGGCGTACCGTGTGTGGTCGCGGCAAACAAGCAGGACCTTGACGAAGCACGGCCTGTGGACAAGCTCCGTGAGAACATGCGGTTTCTAGCCGGGGTTCCTGTGATTCCCTGTTCTGCTGAAACCGGACTGAATGTTGACAATATGCTCCGCACACTTCTGTACTTGACCATGATGCAGTGGAGTTCCGTCTTCGCGAAGTTCGCCGAGCACAGCGGAAAACCTGATGGACTACAACAGCTCATGAGAGATCTCAATATGGAGCGAGAGCAGGCCGTAGGCTATCTGCGGCGGTTCGAGTTGAGAAAGCTGCTTGAGGTGCGTCTTGGCGACGAGCAGTTTACGGTGCGCGATGAGGTCCGACCGCTTCTTAGAGACCCGGCACTTCTGCTCAGACGTAGCTAGTGCTGTCACGCAGAAAGAGTCAAAAGCCGTGCCCGTCGGCCATGTCAAGTTATCCGATTGAGGTGAGCGCCGTGGCCGAAGAAGAATACACAGAGGAAATCGATCCGGCCGAGGTCCTTGAGATGGCAGCTCATGCGAAGGCATCTGGAGACCTCGCTATGGCAGCCCGGATGTTCAATACAGCCGGTAATATCTACATGTCTGTGGCAGAGTATGAGGAGGCACTGCAGGCCTTTCAAGAGTCCTTAGAACTCTACAGGCAGGCCGGAGATGAAGTGGGAGCTGCGGACGCTCTCTACAATCTAGGCGTGGCGCTCATCAATCTCGAACGCTGGGCTGATGCTGCGGCGACATGCGATGAGGCGGTGAAGCTCTTTCAAAAGATATCCAATGATGCGGGTTCGGCCGATGCGCTCTATGGCTTGGCTTTGGCCAAACTGGGCATGGGCGAGTTCGATGAGGCGATGTCCCTATTCAAGAAGGCTCAGCGTGCCTACAAGGCGCTTGGTAATGAACAGGGTGTGGCCACTATTGTCATGGACATGGGCAACGCGTATGCGGATCGCGAGGACTGGGTCAATGCTGAGAAGTCCTTCAAGAAGGCGTTGAAGATATACCAAGAGCTCGGCGACCCCGCCGGCATCGCGGATGCCTACTCGCTGATAGGCGACATCGCAGAGATCAATAACAATCAGCGTAAAGCGGCTGAGTCATTCGTGGAGGCGGCCGAGCACTATCTAAAGGCAGACCTAGCGGATGTTGCGAGGGAGGCCGTGGAGCGAGCTGAGAGCAAACTGTGGGACATCCCCAAGTCGACGCGTCGTCGTCTGCGGAAGCGCATAGACGACATAATCGACGCATTGCCGGAGGAAACCGCCCCATCCGACGACGACGAGGGTTTCGATGACCTCCTAGATTTCGACACAGTCGAGTGAGAGCTATCAATCGTGGAAAACTCTATTTGAACTCGGCCCAGTCCTAGGGACATAGTTTCCGCAGGAGTGCCACTGACTTGAACCGGGCCTTTACATCATCCATCATAGTAGTCCTTGTGCTCTCTGTGCTGCTAGTTGCCACTGCCACTGTTTCCCTCTCGCCTGTTGCCCGGCAGCAGCCCCACAAGAGCAACATGGCTACCACCACTGCCGCACTGAATGACCCCAACAGTAGAATCCCTGTTAGATCGTTCACAGTGGTTGCGTCTGATCCCACATCATACCTAGATGAGTTCTCATACATGGCTGCAGTGCCGACCTCCATCTTTGTCTACAATGACACACAGTACATCTCGCCGCTCATCCTGAGCGAGGGCTCTGATTCGGAAACATGGTTACTGAACGACTGGGCCGAATACCTGCAGCCCGACGGAGGCGCCACTCAGCTGACCCTAATCGGCGATGTCCCACACTCCCGGGCCAACAATCTGAAGACGACCCTTGGAGCTCCCATCTTTCCGTGGTTACGACCCAACACTCCTGCAGAGGCGGCCGCCATGCTGGCCGTGTCGAACTGGCACTCCTCTCAATATGCGGTCTTTGCACTTGCGGACACAGACTTCGCAGAGCCTCAGCACATCAGCAACGAGGTCACCTTCACATTCTCTAATGATCCAATGGTCATCGAGCAACCCACTATTACAGTGTCATCAGCCGATCCTGTAGAGTTCAAGTTCACACCTCCCGCAGGGACCGGGTGGATTCAGGGATCTCTTGATTGGACCGGTTCGGTCTACTTTACGCATACTCTGAAGGACCCCACCGGACGAGTTGTTGACTATTCAGTCCGAAGCCAGACCTATCAGGAACGTTTCTCCTCCCTAGTGGACAAGCCAGTCCCGCTACAATTCTGGGTGCCAAACACGGCTGACGGTGAGTGGACTCTGACCCTCTACCCGGAGATCAATATTGCCTCCCCTGTCCAAGTCAGCGGGGCTCTGTTTTACCATAGCGGTCACACAGAGCAGATTACAGTTCCAAGCCACGCTTCAGGGATGAGGATAGACCTCTCATGGGACAATGCCGCAACGGATCTCAATCTTGCACTGATAGATCCGACCGGCCGCTTGGCAGCATGGGCACCTGCAGGAAGCATTATCTCTAGCCCCGGCAACGAGAAGGTGACCATTCCGTACCCAATGTCAGGTACATGGACTGCAGTCGTCGCATGGATGAACGCGACCGAGGAAGAGAACAACGTTGTACTGTCGTGGGACATCACAACAATCTCTCCGAATCTCTCCAGCTACCTTGAGTCCGCGGCAAACGGAGCTGTGCTTGCATCGCTGCTAAACGCGCCGCTCCTCTACGTGACTCCGGAGGGTATTCCTGAGGTCACGAGCTGGGCGGTTGATCATCTTGGCGTGAGCGTGAGCTTTCTTGTTGACCCGGGCTCTCTCCAGAGTTCGAGTCTTGTTGACGCTCTTGGGGAGTTTTCCTTTGTCAACAACCTGAACAACTACCACTTGGTGTCACAGTGGATTCACAGTCTGTCTGGCAGCTATGACGTTGTCCTCACGGTGCCTAAGGGGACAGGGGACGAGTGGTTCGCCCCGGCCGCCTTCGCAGGGGCCGTCCATGGGGCACCGGTGTTCTCACTCTGCGGAGATGACAACTTCATGACCACGCGTGCGGAGGCCACTTGGGTCCCGTATCTGATTGGGCCGGAGATTGATGTGTACATCACAAGCCGCTACACCACACGCACCGAGAATGGGTGGTACGACGAGCGAATT
>CAZSTY010000014.1:0-4559 GCA_964609885.1 uncultured archaeon | reverse complement strand
GCGAATTCCGAACAAGTACGTCATGGAGTACACTGCGGCTCAGTTTGAGCAGTTTCTTGATGACCGGGGGATGTATGACGAGAACGCCTCTCAAGCCGTGGTAGTGATATCCGACGTGAACACAATCAAGCCAAGTTTCGACAGAGCCCTACAAAGTCATTTTCAACCGGGTAGAATCCCTGCAAGCTCCGCTGCTCTGGCATCTGTCATGATAAATCGGGCTGCGCACCATCGATTCTTGTTTAGGGTCGCGGACTCTGCGGATACGGCTCTTGTTTCTATGTACGCCTACACTGAGGGCGCGGGATTCGTTGACAACAACTTCAACTATTACACCATAAACCAGTACGAGAATGCCACGACCATGCTCTCTGCAATGGGCTTTGACATAGAGTCGCACATAGGCTATAATGAGGTGTTCTCCACAATAGCCTCCCAAGTGGGCTTCTGGACAATGAGCACACACGGGACGCTGACACGCTATCCTACTGATCCTCCGGACAGACCAGATGGAACAGGTCTTTTCTCGCTTCGTGACGAAGACATGCCCTACGGTGTCGAAACCTCTACGGCCCGCGATGCCAACGGGGACAATCTCATCAACCCCGTGATGTTCGAGGGTGAGAGTGCTCACCACCGCATTGAGTCCACAGACACGCTTGAGGCGGAGATTGAGGACATAGGTTCCCCAATCATCATTATAACAGCCTGTCTACTCGGTGGGTCCAGATTACCTACGATGATGATGGAACACGGTGCTGTTGCCGTCATGGCCTCACCGCGCACAGTATACTTTCAGCCAGCCGCTATGTTGGCGCTGTTCGCAATGAATCAGCTCACATCCGGCAACTCCACTGGTGAGGCACTCAGCTACGCTATCTCGCTCATCTCTGCGGACTACACAGACCCGCTATCAACTGGCGACCCCCGTGACTATGCAAACCAGTACATCCTCTATGGCGACCCCGAGGTGCATTTGTATGAGCCTGCCAGCACCCCTCGTGTGGCTGCCATTGACCCTCTCACCAGTGAGTTTGGACACCATCTTCCGACACGTGGTATCCCCTCCGTGGCTGCAGTCGGGACAACTGACACCCTGCCATCCGTTCTCGACGCGCTCTCCGTAGACCACGACTTCTATACTCCTAGCAACTTCTCGGAGCTTGTCCGGTTCTTGGGGCTTCGCAGGTCTGTCATCACGGAGCCCGAGGTCCTCGATGATCTCTCATCAGTACTGAGCACTGATCGTGATGCGATTGCATCATACGTCCGTGGAGGTGGGACCCTTGTTATTCTAGGTGCCAACGGAAACCTCTCTTGGTCACCATGGCCTATCTCGTACGACCCAGTGCCGTCCGGGACTAACATCACCATAGTGGATTCGGGGCACCCTCTGCTCACGGTGCCCAATGATGTCCCCTCTGACATAAGCTACGAAGGGGTCTTTTACGGACTCTGGGAGAATTTCACAGTACTCGCAGTTTCCACGGATGATCGGCCGGTGCTGGTGGCGGCAACGGTTGGCATGGGAAAGGTAGCCTTCTCGACAATCTTGCCGGGCGAGAGTGTTCGTACAATTGCGATTGAGAATGTCGTGGCTTGGAGTAGCCAACCATCAATCTATCTTGAGAGCATATCTCTGAATGAGCGCATCATCTGGGCCGGGGACCGCGTGATCATCACGATACGTCTGGCCGACTCTGTGGGTCGCGGCATTGACGCTGCATCGCTTGATATATCGATCAATGACACTGACGTTTCCAGTCTGGTCCAATCAAGTGGGTCTGGTGTCTACGTGTTGACACTCACTGAGGACTGGACCAACGCGCATCCCGGCATCCTATCGATTCGGATACATGCCCAAAAGGACGGCTACGATACGCTCACGGTCGTGATTCACCGATTCATGTACATCCGTCCATCCCCATGGCTGGCCATCGGAGTCGTTGGGGCTGTCTTTGTCGCTCTGATTGCAATCTATGTGGTCAGAAAGCGTCGCCGTGGCGAGCCCATCGTATCTTTTGGCAAGGGGGCTGGCCGACCGAGTGGACCATCTGGCTCTACCTATCTCAGTAGGAGAGAACGGGAGGAGATGCGCCGCCGCGAGGAAGAGCGAAAGAAACGTGAGGAAGTCGAGGATCTGAAGGAGTTTTTCGAGGTGTGAAATGCGCAAAATATGCCGTTTTCTCCGATAAGTGACAACAAGATTTTATAACGGCCCACGAGGAGTAGCCATTGCTCTGAGAGGGTCTAGAAGATGTCAAGTCGAGTAGACAAGATAAACGCAGCAATTCGGGACTTCGACACGGTGCCCGGCGTAGAGGGTGCTGCCCTCGTATCGCTCGATGGTCTCATGATAGCATCAGCGCTACCGGAGAGTGAACAGGAGCGTGTAGCAGCTATAAGTGCTGCCATGTTGTCTCTGGGCGAGAAGGCCACTAGCGAGCTAAACCGGGGGACCCTTCAGGAGATCTATGTGAAGGGTGACCGCGGCTATACACTGATGACATCAGTTGGCGATACCGCGTTGCTGCTGGTTCTTGCCAAGGCTGACGCACAGCTTGGTCTCATTTTTGTTGACATGAAGCGAATGGCTGAGAGTCTTGTAGAGATTCTCTAGGTCGTATCCTGAAACAGTCTATCCCATCTGTTCCAGTTCATGTGCTACCACATCTATGATTCTACGTGCCACTTCTCTCTTTGTCGAGAGAGGTACTTTCTCCACAAGACCACTGGGCCCGACTATGAGCACTTCGTTCGTGTCAGTCGCAAAGGCAACACCGGCGCGTTGCTCATCATTCGCGACAACGAGGTTGCACACTCCCGAGTCAATCTTGGCCTTTGCCCTCCGTATGAGTTCGTCATCGGTGAGACCGGACTCCACCTTGAAACCGACTATGAAGAGATCGGGGTCATGTTTTCTGGCCTCCTCGATGACCTTCTTCGTTGGCACGAGTTCGATTGCATACGGTTCCCCAGATGGCCTCTTTCTATCCTCTCGGTGCGCCGGCGTAAAGTCGAGAATGGCAGCCGCTGATATCAGAGCATCTATGTCGCTTCGATCGAGTGCAGCAATCACCTCATTCAGCATTTCCTCCGAAGTTTCCACTCGGATAGTTTCGGCCAGCGCTGGCGGTGAAATGTGAGTTGGGCCAAGTATCAGAGTCACGGTTCCTCCCCTTGCAATAATCTCTCTTGCCAGCTCGACGCCCATCTTTCCGGACGATGGGTTGCTCACAAACCGCACCCTGTCAACCCATCCTCTTGTCGGCCCCGCCGTCACAACGAAATGGCGCCCCACTAGGTCTCGCGGACCGAGAATCGCGAGGACATGTTCCACGATGGTTTCGGTGTCCGGTATCTTGGCCTTAGCCTCCTCCAATCTCGGGCTGACCACCACTAGTCCCATGTTTCTGAGACGGTCCAAGTTCTCGACCACCGCGGGATGCTCGTACATTGACGCATGCATGGCTGGCACGACTATGACTGGGATTTTGGCGCCAATCGCTGAAGACACTGTTGTGGTAACAGGTGTGTCATCGATTCCGTGTGCGATCTTTCCGATAGTATTGGCAGTAGATGGCGCCACGAGCACCAAGTCCACATGTTCGGAGTGCTTTCCTGCCAGTGTGATGTGTTCTATCTGACCTGTCAGCTCCGTAACAACCGGGTTGCCTGTGGCCCATTCAAGAAGGTAGGGGTGGATTATCTTCTGGGCGCTGGGGCTCATCACACAGTGGACATCCGCTCCATGCCTCATCAGGGTGCGTGCCAGAGCGACACACTCCACAGCAGCGACGCTGCCAGTCACACAGAGGGCTATCTTTTTTCCTTCCAACGCTCTGGTGAGGCTTCCTGTGATGAGTTTCGATGTATGTTTCATTGGAGCTCCCAGCCTGCCTTGCCGTAACTTCCTCATAAAAGCGCTGTCGAGGCCGCATCATGACAATAGTCACATTCAGCGATTGCTAACCTAGCCACCACAGACCATGCCGCGATTCTGAGCAAAGAATATATGAGCTATGTAACTTCTGCCACGGCGTCGCTGTTGACGCCCAAGTCGATTTCATACACTCTCACAGCGGTGCCACTCCTTGTTGGGGTGGCCACAACATTACGGCGGGCGTCTTGAGCACAGGACCTGGTGGGTGCGGAACGTTTGGCTGACCTTCCTGCGGAGTGGCATTTGATTCTGGACCAGTTTTCGCCCGAGAAGCGGGCACGGTTCCAAGCTTACGCCAGCGTTCTATCAGCCCTCGACACACCGAGCCAGTCCATGTTCATTCTCGACAATGATAATGAGTTTGATATCTTCAGACGCGACTTCGATGAGTTCTTGCGCGTGAGTAACAACATGCCTGAGAAAGGCCGTCCGTACCACATCGTCCGAATTGGCTACGATGGGGACATGCTCGATGACATGTTCCGGCTTGTCGTTTCAGAAGAGGCCAAGAACTTTCGTCCTGCTGAGATTGATGCGAACCAGCTGCAGTCAAAGCAGGCCATTTTTCAGCATCTATACGACATTGTGACGAAAGAGAAGTTCATCATTTTTCACA
>CAZSTY010000013.1:0-12410 GCA_964609885.1 uncultured archaeon | reverse complement strand
GGAGGACTACAAATACCTCTGTTCGAGACCTGGTCAGCAGATAATCAAGGATCGAATCAGCGAACATCGTCTTGATGGCGTAGTCATTGGTTCATGCTCACCAAGAATGCACGAACTGACATTCAGGCAGGTGATGCGTGAGGCCGGACTCAATCCATTCTTGTTGGAGATTGCCAACCTCCGTGAGCATGACAGCTGGATTCACCAGAACGATCCCGAGGCGGCAACGGAGAAGGCAATCGACCTGATACGGATGGCAGTGGCAAGAGCAAGGCTACTTGAGCCTCTTGAGGAGCCTGAGGTCGAGATCACAAGGGCGTCAATGGTTGTAGGAGGAGGCATTGCTGGGATCTCCGCGGCCCTAGACATGGCAGATGCAGGATTCAAGGTCTATCTCGTTGAGAAAGAACCCAGCATCGGCGGGAAGATGGCGCGCTGGGACAAGACGTTTCCCACATTGGACTGTGCATCGTGTATCCTTACGCCAAGGATGGCCGAGGCCGGCTCGCACCCGAACATCGAGCTCATCACGATGGCCGAAGTCGAGAAGGTCGACGGATACGTTGGAAACTTCGAGGTCACAATTCGTCAGCGCCCGAGATATGTAGACATTGACAAGTGCACCTCATGTGGTGACTGCACGGATGTGTGCCCTGTTGATGTACCTGCCGAGTTCGATGCGTACCTCACATATCGTAAGGCAATCTACATACCCTTTGCACAAGCAGTACCATCATCGTATGTTCTTGACATGGAGAATTGCCTGGGCGTCGATGCGGTCCGCTGCGGTAAGTGCAAGGAGGCCTGTGGAGCGGGCGCTATCAACTATGATGACCATGAGAAGCTCATCAGGATTAGGGTCGGCACCATTATCGTCGCCACAGGCTTCGAGCTCTTCGATGCCACGCAGAAGGAAGAGTACGGGTACGGCGAGTTCCCGAACGTCGTCAACCTTGGCGAAGTAGAGCGCATGCTCAGTTCAGCCGGGCCCACGCAGGGCCATGTTGTGCGGCCAAGTGACCTCAAGGAGCCCAAGAGAGTCGTGTACATTCAATGCGTTGGGAGCCGTGACGAACGCACGAACAGGTACTGTTCCCGTATCTGCTGCATGACTGCAATAAAGCAGGCGAGAATGATTCGTGACAAACTGGGCGCAGAAATCTACGTGTTCTACATCGACCTGCGAACATTCGGAAAGGGCTATGAGGAGTTCTACGAGTCCACAGCAGCCGCCGGGGTCACGTTCATTAGAGGCAGGGTGGGAGAGATCCTTGAGGACCCAGAAACCCACAACCTGACTGTGCGTGGGGAGGACACGCTATTGGGAAAGCCGGTCCAGCTGGATAATGTCGACCTTGTCGTGCTCTCGACCGGTGTTGTCCCACCAAAATCAGCGAAGAAGCTTGCCCAGATATTGAATCTGAGCCAGTCGCCTGACGGGTTCTTATTGGAGGCCCATCCAAAGCTCCGTCCTGTCGATAGTTTCAATGATGGCATCTTTGTCGCAGGGATGGCACAGGGTCCAAAGGACATTCCGGACACAGTCGCTCAGGCGAAAGCGGCCGCAGCTGGCGCGATGGCACTCATGGGGAAGGGCAAGATCACCATCGAGCCGTACTTCTCTGTAGTGAACGAGCAGAAGTGCTCTGGGTGTGCAGTCTGCGTGTCAGTCTGTCCGTACAATGCTATCAAGATCAACGAGCGCAACAAGGCAGAGATCAACCCTGCGGTGTGTAAGGGCTGCGGCACATGTACGGCCGCCTGCGCCAGTGGAGCAATAAAGTCGCAGCATTATACCGATGACCAGATTGAGGCCATGATCACCGAATACTTGTCGGGTCGTGTTGCCGAAACACCACTTGAGTGAGCCCCCGAGGCCTCCCGGCCATCACAACGGGAGAAGGCATGATGAAGGAAGTAGACCTCACCGTTGCACTCCTCGTAGGGGGGGACTCAAAGCGGTTCACTACTGAGAAGGCCTTGGCGCTCTTTCGTGGGCGACCCCTCATCCATCATATGCTGAGTATTGCCAAGCAACTATCACCACGAGTCCTCGTGGTTGCATCCAATGATGATCAGATCGAGAACCTGCAGAAGTATATTGGAGATGTGCTGACCGCCGTAGACCCCCAAGGGGGGCCGAGATGCGCCCTGAACGGGGCGGTCACTGCCTTTGAATACGCAAACACACGGTACACCCTGCTTTTGCCCGTTGACACGCCATTGGCTAGTGTACCTCTGCTAAAGACCTTGTACGAACTGGCGGGACATCATGGGGCCGTTGTACCTGCATGGCCCTCAGGCTATGTCGAACCACTTCATGCTGTGTATCTGACAGAACACGCGTACGCAAGAGGTCTTGATGTGCTCGCTGATGGAGGCTGCAAGATGCAGGAACTACTCAACAGGCTCTCAAATGTGCTATACGTATCCACATTGGTTCTGAAACAGTTTGACAGTGGGCTAAAGACATTCGCTAACATCAATACGGAGCGCGATTTCAGGGAACTGGAGAGAACGGCTGCAAGAGGCAGCTAGAGAGCCATGTTGAGATGCCTAATCCTGCATGTGCCCTCATGTCCCACCATGCACGGCCCGTACGGGTCATCAGGTGTGCATCTCTTGCCAAAGAGAGGACACTCCACGGGATCAATCATCCCCAGAATCACTTTGTGACACTGACATCCCGGCAGGATGTCGACTGACTCCATCGGGGGGAAGTCGAACTTCTTTCTGGCATCGTATTGAACGAACGTGTCACGAAGATAGGATCCAGACTTCTTAATCACACCAAGGCCGCGCCACGGCGCATCGTCGATGTAGAAGGCATCACGCAGCACCCTCTGGGCAGCGAGATTTCCCTCAGGACGGACGACCCGGGTGTACTCATTCTCCGAGTCTGCTCTGCCCTCGTCAATCTGCACCAAGATCATTCGCACCGCCTCAAGGACATCAAGCGGCTCGAAACCGGCAGCAACACATGGAACGTGATACTTCTTCACAAGAGGCTCGTACGCCCTTGTGCCAATGATCGTACTGACATGACCGGGCGTGATGAATCCGTCCACCGCAAAGCCCTCTATATTCACGAGGAGCTCCATGGCAGGTGGTATGACCTTCAGCGATGTGAGAAGTGAGAAGTTCTCAGGGGGGCCACGCAGAATCTCTACCGCGAACGTGGGTGCCGTGGTTTCGAATCCGGCGCCCATGAAGATGACCTCACGATCAGGGTTCTTGCGCGCAATCTCGACCGCCTCGTTGATTCCGTACACGACACGGACATCTGCACCCTTCACTCGCTCTTTTGCCAACGAGGAATTGGTCGATGGCACACGGACCATGTCACCAAATGTTGTGATTATGTGACCTTGGCGGGCTAGCTCTATTATCATGTCCACATCCTGTGCTGCACACACGCACACGGGGCAGCCCGGGCCAGCAATGAGTGAGATGTTCTTGGGGAGCACGGCCCTGAGGCCGTTGCTGCTAATTGTGTCTTCGTGGGTGCCGCAGACATGAACTATACGGACACTCCTGTCGGCCGCCAGCCGTTCAATCTCCTTGATGATTGCCTTCGCGTAGGCAGGATCTCTAAACCGTGCAAAGTCGAACATGATGGCACCGTGCCTCGGAGATTCGCACACGTTGCTCAATAAAAGAGGCGTGATATGAACACACCGGGTAGTCTCATGATACCAAGATACGCAGAGATCTCAGCGGATAGTGCCTCGCCAAGTGCTTGACGAGTTCCCATCGCACAGCCCTTGCGGGACGAAGACCAATGAGGAACTCAATGGCAAGCCTGCGCACAACAGGATCCTCTGCTGCAAGTGAAGACGCGCGTTCCATGTTATCGTTGGACCTGTAGATGAGATTGGACAGCCATCTCAGGGCGCGCAGCTCACCAACCATCTCATGTGCAATACGACGGTCGTACTCCACCACGTGGAGATGGTTTCGACGTTCCACCGCCTCAGCCACGACATCGGCTGCTATGATGCCAGACTTCAATGCGTAGTATATCCCCTCTCCCGTCACGGGCGATACAAGACCCGCAGCATCGCCCACCACGATACAGCGTCTTCGGCTCAGTCGGCCGTCAGGGGGACCTAAGGGAACCCTAAATGCCGACCTCCCTGAGAGGTCCAGTTTCACCCCCTTGGTCTGCTCGAGGTCTGTCGTAAACCTGCGCCACAGCTCTCTCAGGTCTGCCTTGGCACTCATCTTGGCTCCGACACCAACACTGACCTCGTCCCTCTTAGGAAAGAGCCACCCGTAGCCTCCCTTCACAGCACCAAGATACAGCTCGATGGCGGGCTCACCAGTTTCGGAATCCATCGTGATGGACTCCACGATGTCAGGGGGGAGCTTGACGTCCGCCGCTATGCACAGACCCACATAATCAGGTTTCCAACTCTGGCGGAGTCCCACAGCTCGTGCCACGATGCTGTTGACGCCATCCGCACCAACTACGAATGCTGCCTTGAAAGAATCACCCTCACCCAGTACCCGGATTCCAGAGCGCAACTGCTCCACACCGACAACTCTGACCCCTTCGAACACCTCGGCGCCCGCCTCACGGGCCTTCTGGAGCAGGAGATGGTCGAACCGTTCCCTGCGAACCATGAGGCCCCGAACACCTGGGAGCACGCCCACAATGCGCTGGCCGTGGGGAGAATAGACGACTGCAACACCGATCTCCCGCTCCACCGCCGAGTCTATGTCGAAGTCCAGTATCTCTCTCACTTGTGGGCTTACCGCACCGCCACACAGTTTCCGACGGGGGAAGGTCGCCTTGTCAACCACAGCCACTTTCAGTCCCTTGAGTGCTGCCCGCCGGGCACAGATGGCGCCACTAGGACCGCCGCCAACGACGACAATATCATACATCCCGACTCACCGACTATGACAACAGCCATAAACTCTCTGACCGACTCGGTGCTTGGTGTGGTGAATGAGTACGGACAGAGACGCCACGGTCTGCCTGCTCACCACGGGCGGTACGATTGGCAGTATATATGACCCCGCCATAGAGTCGCTCAGACCGGGCCTCTCTGTGGAGGTTCTTCTTCAATCACTTCCGAAGGGTCTCAGGCATGTCAATGTGATCACACGAGAGATATTCCAGCTCGACTCCGCCAACGCCCAGCCTCATCACTGGCAGGAGATTGCCACCGCCATCAAGAAGACACACGATGAGTTTCCAGACATTGATGGCATCGTTGTAACACATGGTACAGACACAATGGTGTACTCAGCCTCTGCAGTGAGCTTCATGGTGCAGGACTTTGGCAAGCCGATAGTGTTCACAGGGGCTCAGATTCCACTTCACATCCCATGGAGTGACGGACCCAGGAACCTCCTAGATGCCATCCGGGTTGCTGCATTCGCTGACTTGGGAGAAACCTGTATCGTGTTCAATGGAGAGATCCATCGACCCACGCGTACGAAGAAGATGCGTTCAGATGCCTACGATGCGTTCGACTCTGTGGACCCGTCCCCCTTAGGAACACTGGGCCGTGATATTGTGCTGTTTGAGAGGCGTACCCAGCGACACAATCTGGTGCCGAGGTTTGACACACGACTGGACGAACGCGTCTTCCTGCTGAAGGTCTTTCCGGGCCTTCCTCCAGAGGTGCTCTCGAGAATCGTAGACATGGGTTATCACGGAATCGTGATCGAGGGTTTTGGCACGGGCAACATCCCCACTCAGGAGAAGTCTCTTACCGGTTCAATCCAGCAGGCTGTCAGTCAGGGTTGTTTCGTCGTGATAAGCTCGCAGTGTGCCTTTGGTCAGACAGACCTCTCCGTCTACGCCGTGGGGCGTGCGGCGATGGAAGTGGGAGCAATGAGTGCGTACGACATGACCTCCGAGGCCGCCCTCGTCAAACTCTCATGGATACTTGGTCACACCCGAGATCCCGAGCGTGTTCGGGAGATGATGATGACGGACTATGTCGGTGAGATGCCCATACTGGCGGGAGAGGTGGCCGTGGAGAAGGCGGAGTGAAGAGAAGAGAGAATGGCGCCCGGAATGAGATTCGAACTCTGGCCGAACCAGACGCACTGACTGGTCCTCATGCCTCCCAAAGGGAGAGCAGCTGCCCGGTCGACAGGCCGTCAAATCGACCGCCGTCTCCAGGCTGCCGCCGTAACCACTTGGCTATCCGGGCTCGTTCATCGAGTGATGTGTGAGTGCTTTTCAAGCTTTTTGCTCGTGCCAACACAAGTCATGCCTGACTGGTGTCATGGAGGCCTACTGACGTTTGCGATTGTTTCTTCGCCTATGGCTTGGCGACACTCCAATCGGCAAGCCGCCCTTTGCGCCTCTAATCCCAGGCGAGTAGGAGTAGTCAAATGCCTGACTTCCGGGGAGCTCCCCACTCCAATAGCGAGTTTCGTGACCACTTCTGCTGCCTCTGCGGAAGTAGAGAACAAGAATGAGCAGCACAGTCACCAACGACACGCCAAACAGAATATCTTCGTACATCTTGCCTATCCTGCCACCACCAATCCCGTATGAATGGCTGTTGCAGGTCATACATCGCAGCGAAGCCTTATCCGCCTTTCGAGCGACCGTGCGTATCTAGTAGTCCGAGCATGAGGTGAAGCGAGAAGCCGTTCCTGCATGATACCTTGCGCATAAGGCATGCTGCTCCTCAGTCCTTGCTTGATGGCAATGATTATAAGGCGTCCCAAAAAGTCGAGCCAAGCCTCACTTCAGTTAGAATGAGGTAATAGACCATGTCCATGCAAGAATACAGACACATTGTTCGTGTGGCCGGAAGAGACATCGACGGCCAAGAGAATCTGCTTCAGGGGCTGACCCGAATCACCGGAGTGGGTCTCAGGCTCTCGAAAGCGATCATCACCCATCTTGGGCTGAATCCCACGGACCGACTAGGATTCCTAGATGATGAGACCATCGCAAAGATTGAGAGTCTGCTTGGTGACCCGGTGGCAGCAGGTTTTCCAGATTGGTACGTCAACAGACCACGTGACAGACTCACCGGCAAAATGGTCCATCTCACTGGTTCGGACCTCGACTTCGCCCACAAGAGCGACATAGAGCGACTCAAGCGTATTCGTGCATGGCGTGGCATCAGACATGCTCTAGGTCTGAAGGTGAGGGGTCAACACACAAGAACGACAGGTCGTCGTGGCGCAACGGTTGGTGTGTCAAGGAAGAAATCATAGACGAGGTAGTGGCTGATGGGTGATCCAAGACGACAGAAGAAGAAGTACGCAACTCCGAAGCGTCCCTTCGATAGCGACAGATTCGAGACAGAGCTCCAGCTCGTAGGAACCTATGGCCTGAGGAATAAGAGGGAGCTCTGGAAACACAGGACCAAGCTGTCAAGCTACAGACGGCAGGCCCGTCAGCTGCTGGCACTTCCCCCCGAGGAGCGGGCTCAGCGCGAGAAGGAACTGATAGACAAGCTTCTTCGCGAGGGTATCTTGAAGGGCGAGCCCACACTGGACAGTGTCCTCGATCTGACCCTCGAAGACGTCCTAGAACGAAGGCTTCAGACCATCGTGTTCAGAAAGGGCCTCGCATGTTCGATATACCACGCTCGTCAACTCGTCACCCATGGCCACATCGCTCTCGATGGAGCGAGAGTCACGACACCAAGCAGAATCATCACGGTCGAAGAGGAACCGCGGATTGGATATTCGCCCAAGTCGCCACTGAATGATCCGTCACACCCGGCACGGCTCGCAGCTGCTGAGGTTGCCCAGAGGACAGCGGCCGCAGCACCTGTTGTGGAAGAGGTCGAGGAGGCCGTTGACGTAGAAGTACCGGTTGTGGAAGATGAGGTCGAGCCTCCGGAGATAGATGAGGAAGAGGCCGAGGTCACGGGGGATGAGAGAGTATGAGCAGCGAAGAGAGAAAGTGGGGAATTGCGCACATCTATGCATCATACAATGACACCATAGTTCATATCACAGACATCACCGGCGCAGAAACAATTGCCCGCTACTCAGGCGGAATGATGGTAAAGGCAGACCGAAATGAGTCTTCACCCCACGCTGCGATGCAGGCCGCATTTCAGGCGGCTCGGGAGGCCAAGGACAAGGGGATCTACGGCATCCACATTCGCGTCAGGGCGCCTGGTGGCCACGGGCCCAAGACACCCGGTCCGGGCGCACAGGCCGCGATTCGAGCACTGAGCCGAGCAGGACTCAGAATCGGTATCATCGACGAGGTCACACCAATTCCACATGATGGGACTCGCAAGCCTGGCGGAAGACGTGGCCGAAGAGTCTAGTCAGACCTCTCAGCCCAAGTCTTGCCACCTGAGGATAGCCACGTGAGAGTTGGCACTGTATTCTCAAGTACGTTCCTTACGCCCAGCCTCTCATAGGGTCTTGTGAGATGGCGCTGAGCACGGGGAGGTGGGAGATACAGGCGTGGATATATGTGACGAGGCACCACCTCTCGGACCTTTTCTAGTGACGCATCACGATATCCGCACTTGGGGCACTTGAAGCCCTTCTCTCGTCCCGCGCTTTTCATTCTCTTTCCGCATTGAGGACATATAGGATTGGAGAGGATTACATTGTCAGCAAGAGCGACAACGTTCAGTCCCTCGACATTCAGCGTCATGCCATGAGTCCTCGAGGCTGGTCGCACTCCAGCATGCACCTCTACGATGTCACCGGGTATCAGGCTGGCTGCCACCTCCCTGAACTCTCCCGTCGGTTCGTACACCGCACAGTCAATCGTACCTGTGTCATCGCTGATTGTAAAGATCAGATGTCCACCCTCAGTCATAATGCCTCTTCGTTCGACCCTACCTCTCACCACAGCCGCCATGTACGGCCTCAGGTCTGAGATTCGAACAAGATGGCGAAGGTGCTCACCAGTCCCCTGGTTGGTCCGAAAGATGGTCCACCGCTCAATGGTCTGATGGCAACGAACCAGCGACGCGGCCTCTACGAGGTCGGATGGGGAGTCGCCACGGATGCCATAGATGACGGGGTCGGGTCCATGGGGCTGAATCAACACACTTCCAGTCTGTGGGTCGATATTGGAGAATGTCTTGCCCTTCATCCTGCGATTCATCTCGTACACGGACTCGGCATCGACCCCTCTTTCATGTGCAGTGTCCTCCAAAGAGCGATAGGCTATGAACTCGAACGTGCAATCATCAAGCAGTCTGTTGCCCACCGCTGCAGTAGCACCGACTATTCCGCGCCCGTTTCCACGATAGATGTGAGCAATGTGATGGCGTGACAAGAAACGCCTGACGACATCTATGGCCAGCACGCGCCACTCGGCCAAGGCGGACAGCCTGGACATCTCACTTGGGGGATGCCCCCTGACCAGAACAACTCCGGGATTGGTATTGGGGTAGTCGTGTTCCACATACTTCTCAATAGCCTGTTCAACGTTCTCAAGGAGAGTATCCCCTACGTCCGGAGGTGCCCTGAACCGCAGCACAACCGCCCCATTGCCTCGAGTCCTGTAAGGGATGTTCGGGTTGAGCCTGATGAGATTGGGATAGTCGAGCCAAGTGACGCCCAGATTCGTGAGGTCTTCGGCCAGCAGACTGGCAAAATGGGTCGTGCACCCGCCCCGGGGACTGTCGATATCGTCCATACCGAGATGAAACTCCTCCATTGTCTCAGGCCTCCCCGCCCGTTGCCTGCTCTTCACGGCATAAGTCACATAGAGTTGCTTCGCCGATTCGTGTCCCGTGATCCTCACACACAAGGCGACCGCACCGGTCGCAGGCACGCGAGGAGAGATATTCCCCACAGATGTAACATCTTGCCTCCTTGCAGACAAGACATAGACCATCTGATGTGAGGCACTCAGGGCAGACGTATGCATTGCACAGGCGGCACCGTGCCAGAGGTGCACCCTCTGTGCCGCAGACCTCGCATGCATTCCCCGGTCGATATACCTTCATCAATGCTCCAGCACCACCACACGGCAATGTTGAAATCTCTTGTGCAGTCGTCAGCATGGAGATGCCATGAGCGGGACTGGACCGAGAGTCATCATCTTTCACGCAAACCAATGTGACCCAAAGAAGTGCACAGGGTTACGACTCGTCAGACTCTGGCATGCGTCTCTGGTCCGGGACATTCGCAGGATACCTCGGGGGACAGTAGTGCTCAATCCGGTCGCCGAAACCGCTCTCTCGCGGGATGACAGGGACACCATGATGCGTCACGGTCTTGTTGCATTGGACTGTTCGTGGAAGCAGGCTGAGGATATATTCAAGATGAGCCGACATGGGCGGCAGAGGGCTCTGCCATATCTACTGGCTGCAAATCCGATCAACACCTACAAGCCCATCAAGCTCTCTACGGCTGAGGCGATTGCCGCAGCACTGTACATTGTGGGGCTACAGGATATGGCCGAGGAGGTCATGTCGGTCTTCAAGTGGGGGCCATCGTTTCTCGCTTTGAATCGAGAGTGGCTCGATGCCTACGCAGAGTGCACGACGAGCAGCGAAGTGGTCGCAGTACAGAAAGAGATCATGAAGAGCCATGTTAGGTAGTGAATGTGTGGCCCCGGTGCGAAGAGTAGCCCCAATTCTGTTCCGTCCGTCGCGTCGCCGCAGGCGGACCTTGCGACATCGGACTAAGCCTCCTACCCTACGCCTCGGGCCGACGCCTCATCGGCGTATTCTTGGAGTTGCTACCCAGTGATGGGCCGTTTCAACGCTCCCGCACAGGTCCTCGACAGCTTTGCATTGTGCTGTCTCATCGTCATCTCCCGTGCGGACGTGTCGTTTCTGCTCCCAGAGCGAGGCTCTCGCCTCCCTGCTCACGCAGGACTGGTGTCGGCGCGTAGTTGGGATCTTCCTCAGCGCCCGCCCGTTGCCGAGCTAGGCACCGTCAGTCGCGCTTTCGCTCCGGGGCCACAAGCCTAGCTGTCAAGACAACTGTAATGAATCTCTCGATGCGGCGACCTCAGCTCTCCTCTCGCTTCTTCCACATCGGGGGATACCGGCCGCGCTCCATGAGAACCCGCTCGGTGTTCGCTATGAGACCGCTGCCAGCCTTGGCAATTCGTTCGCTTGTGTCCATCGCTCTGGCGAGGGCAACGGCCTCTCCCTTCAGTGTCTTGATGACGACAAGGTCGCCTTTCTTGATACCCGATGATAGTCGAACAACACCGCTGGCCGCCAAGTCAGCCCCGTGACAGATTGCATCCACTGCACTATCCCGAATGACGATGTCAGGCAGATGTCTGAGCGCATACTCTACTGGCAAGACGTAGCGACGAATGTCGGTCTCGTCCCCATCTTCTCTCCAGAACACGTATGCGTCCTTGAGATCGTGTAGCGTACAGAGGTGTTCGTCCTCTCGGAACTTGCCAACACGAGTCCTGCGCAACTCACGCATGTGTGCTCCCACACCGAGGGCCTCGCCGATATCGAAGCACAGCTTTCGAATGTAAGTGCCCGCTTGGCATCCAACTCGAAATAGAACGAGTCTACCCTTTATCTCCAAGATTCGGTTGTAGTATATCTCTCGGACTCTCAGCACCCTCTTGACTGAGGAACGCAGTGGTGGCCGCTGATAGATCTTGCCAGTGAACTCCTCAATCACTTGACGAATAGACTCCTCAGGGACGTCACCGTGGAGCTCCATAATGCAGACGTATTCCTTCCCCGCCGGGAGAAGGGCCTGCATGGCCTTAGTAGCATTCCCGAGACCGATGGGGAGAATTCCTGTGACTGCGGGGTCCAGAGTGCCAGAGTGGCCGGCCTTGCTAACGTTGAGAATCTTGCGAACCCACGTGGCAACCTCGTGGCTGGTTGGGCCGGCGGGCTTGTCCAGACAGACCACGCCGTTCTCAAGCAGAAACTCGACAGGTATCTCTTCCGGAGAGGAGAAACCATACTCGGGACTCGTCGTGTCGTGGGTTCGGACTATGACCTCCCTGGGCCGGTCGGCCGGAAGAACACCTGACACTCGAAGACCCCCCGCACAGTGCAAGCTACACCTTGATGCGGACCTTCTGTCTGAACCGCTCGATGAGGTCTGCCGCCTCAAGGGCCTTCATGACCTCATCATCACTTGCTCCGCTCTTGATGTCAATCTTGATGTCCAGCGGTTCAAGGTGCCTGACGTTGCAGCTTCTTCTTCTGACTCCACTCAGGGACTTTGGACCTGTGATCACAACATACTTTCCATCCATCGGCTCGACCACTACACAGTGGCTGCCGGCTTCACGACCCATGGTCTTGACGCACACGCGTCCTGTTTCATACAATGTCATTTGTGGTTCACCTCAATACGTCCCGGTCAAGCGAGTCGCCACAAGTCGCCTCGTGGCACTCATCCCAACGGACTATGAGAACGCGATTGGCTCTCGTGCTCCGAATATGAGCCTTCCGCTTGAGCCTGCGTACACGTCATGTGTCGCCAGAAAAGAGCCTGCTCAG
>CAZSTY010000012.1:0-12530 GCA_964609885.1 uncultured archaeon | reverse complement strand
ATCGATTCTTTGCTCTACGTTGGAACAAGCAAGGGATGTGTTGTGTTTGATGGTGCAACTCTTGGAGAGGGCGTGATGCTGGCACCCGGATCTATTGTCCCCGCCAATGTTGTGATTCCACCACGCAGTCTCAACTCTGGTGCGCCAGCATCACAGATTCGAGAGCTGACAAGAGAAGAAGTCGAGAAACACACCGACAGGGCTGAAACTATCGCCGGCGTGTTTCAGAAGCTACGCAAGTGGCAACGAATGCCGTAGTTCACAGTGTTTCCCGCGATAGAGATGCAAGATTCTCACGACCGTTGGGGTTCATGAGAAACATATCGGCTATCTTTACAGTGCCGTGAGCGGTGTCGAAGCACACCGGGCGAATAGAGAGAACGCAGCCTTCTCTCACAGAGCTCGTACTTGACGGATCAATGAACGGGGGCTCACGGAGATCGAGGCCAATCGAGCTGCCAAGAGGTAGCGACAATACGTAGTTGGGACCGCGCCCTCTTGCATTCTGGAGTGCCTTCGTTGCCACCTTGCCCAGTTCGGTTCCCAGTTCAAGCATCTTCTCAATGTCATCTATCGTATTCAGGGCAAACTCAAAGAGTGACCGTTGCTCAGCAGATGGGTGCCCCGCGTGAACCGTCCTCGCCAACTCAGCGAAATATCCTGCAAAACTGACCGTCACATCAATGACAACGAGGTCGTCTGCGTCGACCCTAGCGGAGCCCGGCCGTGCAAATGGCAGTCGGCCGTGGTCACCAATCAACACTGCAGCCCTGATGCCACGTAACTGTCCCCCGGCCCCCCGCATCACGGACTCTATCTCCAAGGACATTTCGGTTTCAGACTTTCCGATGTCGATTATCTCAAGGCCTGTTCTGATGCCAATCTCGGCCACTCTGACGGCTTGTCGTATCGCCTCAATCTCGGCGGCGTCTTTGATCTGGCGGAGCCGCCACAGAGTTTCTGAGAAGTCCACAAAGCCCGCGTCTGGTAGAAGGGACTTCAGGCTGTCAAACTCGCGAACTGACAGCCAGTTCTGTTCCAGACCAAGTGTACCTCTGTCGACACCAAGATTCCGCACAGTTTCGACAATCCGAGGCCAGAAGTCCGAGCCTTGTGGAAAGTTCCAGTCATTGAACTCATGACGGGAGTAGGTCATGACCTCAGCCATCACTGACTCGGGACGGACACTGTCTGTCTGCTGCTCCGAAACGATTAGTATGGGCCGGGCATCATCGGCAACTACGCACGCGGCAGGCACCTCATGACTTGGGAGGTCGTATCCAGTGACATATCTGATATTGGATGGGCGGGTGATGACCACGGCATCGATACCCTCATGCCGCATGGACCGGTGGACCTTCTCAAGCCGTTGAGGTGTGAACTACATGATGTGCAACTCAAGATTCCTGTTGGCACGGTTGTGACCGTGGCGTTGCGTGCGGGCAGACTTGGTGCCAATTTAAGCCTCACGCAGTGACATAGAATCGCTGAGTAGAGAAAGAGTGGCGGGACCGCCCGGATTTGAACCGGGGATTACCAACTCCGCAGGCTGGCGCCTTATCCAAGCTAGACTACGGCCCCGTTCTCCGCGTGCGTCGTTTGTCTTATAGACTCTTCGCTGCGGAAATAAGCTGCTAGACATTCGCAGCGTTCAACAGGCTCTGTCAGAGTGTGTATCGACTACTCTCACGGTCACACGGTCCTTCTTCTTGGTGACCTCCAGTGTGTGTGCAGAGGTACGCACGATGAACGTCTCATTGTCTTCAAGGGTTTCAAGGATCCTCTTGCCAAGAGGACCATTGAGATACCGCTCGAACCTGCGGGCCACACCGTCATCGGATGGTCCTACGATGTCCTTCAGAACACTCATTGAGGGCGCCTCGGCGATGAGTTCAGACTGGGAGATATAAACTCCCACAAGTCACAACAGAAGAAGAGAGATGGCGGGACCGCCCGGATTCGAACCGGGGAAGACCAACTCCGGAGGCTGGCGCCTTATCCAAGCTAGACTACGGCCCCATCTACGAGAGCCTCTGGCTGTTCTTTAAAGATTTACTCTGGCACCACCTGCTCATCTCTTGATGTACTCGGTATTGATCAACCACCATGCTCCGCGTTTTCCGTCCACAACTCCCTTCTCGTGGGCGAGAATCGGCACACCAAGGAGTTCCTTTGCTCGGCTGTTTATGCCTTCAATGCGGCTGTGAATGGTTCGCCTCTTGCTCTTGTCCTTCAGCAGAGCCTCTGCGAGCTCCGGTGTCGTCGCCCCTCTGTGCCTCACGAAGTAAGCGATGAGCCGCCTGTCGAGATCATCTCGACATACTCTCCTCAGGGTCACATCATTCAGGGCCCCTAGAATGACTTCCTTCTCATGAAGCGATTCTAGACGCTCGACTCGTTTCCGTAGCTCCTCAATATCGTGCATGATCTCGGTGACGAATGGCGGCATCTCTTGGTCCAAGCGCCAGAGAATTGCCTCGCGGATGAACCGCTGACGACCTCTGCTCCCAGCTACCTCATCAATCCTCTCAACAGTCTCCTGATCTAGCGTCACCCGTATGGAGAGTGTCCGGTTTTTCTTCCCTGGCGACAGAGCTGCCAACTCCTTTGCACAGAACAGCGCCGTATGAGAAAAAGGCTTTGTCAGTAGAAACGAATCTCTCAGAGCTATGACAAACGACATTGCATGTTGGAAACCTTCAGCGTTACAATTATAACACGACTGCAATCCTGATTGCACTGATTGCCACGGCGGAGTTGAAAGACTTGAACAAGCAGAAGGCCCTCAAGCGAGAACTCACACGACTGAGGAAGACGCAGAATCCATCAGCCATTGACTTCAGAAGAATGCGCAGGCTCCGGCGAGCAAGAACCATGTATTGGGCGCTGCTCAAGAAGAGGCATAGACTGTCGGAAGAGGTTTCCGTAGGAGAGAAGAAGGAGAAGAAACCCAAGAAGGAGAAGAAGAAGGTCAAGGAGCCAGAGCTCGAAGAGATAGAGCCCGAGCTTGAGGCCATTCAGGACACCGACATTGATGACCTCTATGCCTTTGATGCCGATGAGTTCGATGAGGATACTGAGGAGGGGCCCGAGGAATCGACAACAGATGAACAGGAGTAGCGGCTCAGTAGCAATACAAACACTCTTACAACTCTTGGCCAATCTCCTGATAGGCAGCAATCTTCACACACTGCATTCGTCATAGGGCTGGTCAGGTGATAGAGCTGGGCACATTGCGTGAGATTCTGAGGCGTCTGGAAACACTCGCACCGCGAGACTTTACTCTTCATGGTTTCGAGAGCCGTGTTGAGATTGGCCATCAGACTGAGCATGAACAGATGAGGACCACTGTGAAGAGGGTGTTGGTGGCCACCTACCCCTCACGGAGAGTGGTCACCAAGGCCTCACAGATGAAGGCGAACCTTCTCGTGACACATCGGCCTCTGTTTCCTTGGGCAATCGATAGAGTCACGGGGGCCGACCTCGTTCGACTTAGGCTCCTCACCAAGAACTACACCTCGACCTATGTCATGGGCAGTCCGTGGATTGCTGCACGTGACGGGCTCTCGGACGCCCTCGTGGAGGCACTCAGGCTCACACGAGTGCGCGACTTCACAGTCGCAGGAGATTTCTCGCAGAGTGTGCCGATAGGAAGAGTCTGCACTATCAGCAAGGAAATGAATCACTCTGGTCTTGCGAACTATGTCGCAACCAAACTGTCAACTGAGGATGTGGTCTTTACTGGCGACCTTGATGCACAAGTCGAAGAGGTATTCGTGGTCGCGGGATCAATCTTGGACATGCCGGAGATACTGGAGGCCAAGAAGCAGGGGGCAAAGACCATAGTCACAGGCGAACTCGCCCCGGACATTCGCCTGCTGGCACACGAGGAGGACCTGAACGTTCTCGAACTCGGGGCATTCGTCACAGAAGAGCCCGGTATGCGAAGATTGTGCAACTATCTACGCTTGGAGCTGGAGAGCAGCGACTACACCATCGAGTTTGAGGAAACCCGCCCCGTGACGCGAGTTCTCCGACCCTACAAGTGATGCCGCACGCTTACACGGCAGGCCTACGAATCAATACGACGTTCTTGTTGCGTGGTACGCCGACATGCCTTGCCACAGGCTCGCACTTTGTCCGTAAAATGTGGACGACCGGACACGGTGGGTCAAATTCGGTCATTGACTCGTAGTTCCCCATGCCCTTGGCCACAATCAGTTCGGCGGAGAATAGAGCTTCACGAAACTCCTGCGAGTTCCGTTCAAGATTGACACCAATGGCAGCTGCGCCTGTGTCGCGGACCTCGTCGGCATACCGATCCAATCCGACCTCGAGTGCGTCTTCCATTGTTGCATCATTGAGGACGGGGCCCCCCTTCACATAGGCGATGACACGAGGCCCCAACTTGCGAATCTCAGAGATGAGCACCATGTCAAGTACGACTTCCCCTGCATTGTCCATGAGATAGAGGACCTCGTGGGAGTTCTGGCACAGTTCTCTAAAGGCATCCACCTCGTCAATTGCCAAGTCGTGTTCCACACGGGCTAGGATATCCCGGAGTTCTTCGAGGTCAAACTCTCGCCCCGATACATCAAACTCTATGGCGTTGGCGGCCGCCGCCACAAGAGCAGCCCTGCGAAAGCGCGCCCGCTCATCACCCGACTCCTCAACAAGTTTCTGAAGGCCAGGAAGTAGTTCCAATGCCATTTGATTCGACTTGTGCTTGAGTTCGGCATACGGGTCCTTTCCAGTCATGCGCTGAACAAGGAGGTCGCGGTCAGTGCCAATGTGACTTGGCACAGAGTCTGGACTGAGATTGTCGGCCAAGAATCTCGTCATGGCCATCATGACCTGCATCTGTAGCTCCGGATCATCTGTGGCAAGCCGGGTCTGATTCACTGCGCGTTGTAGCAGACAATGGACACACTCAAGGGACACCTTCAAGTTGAATCGCCGACACGCTCGCAGCATTCGGTATGAAAAACCACTCGGATGAGGACTCAACGATCACGAAGTGGCTCGACAAGGCTCTTGAGCACCTCTACGGGCCGGTCGGACTTTGCAACAGCAGACGCGAGAAGCACACCCTGCGCACCAAGGTCGAGGGCTGCCCGAACATCCTCGCCCGTGGAGATACCAGCTCCGCAGAGAATCGTCACATCTGGGTTCACGGCCCGAATCTTCTCGACCGTGCCGGTGATGATCTCGGGTTGAGCCTGCGAAACGGAGATCCCGGTGCCAATGAGCTCGGGCGGCTCGACTGCGACTGCAGACGGGGCAAGAGTTGCTGCCGCAACGCTGACCGTGGGGTTGTTTGTGCACACAATCGTGTAGAGGTGAAGACGCTCAGCTGTTCGAACGGCCTCTTCCAAGTCAGCAAGTATCATTCTGTTCTCAGAGTGATTGAGAAGAGTTCCCGAACAGCCAGCTTCAACAAGGGTTTCTCCCAGCACGTGGCCCGTGTGCCTACCGGGCGCCCCAGGATCCATGTGCTGGGCAAACACGGGAATGTCTACAGCTCGGCTCACACGATACAAATCGGGAGTCTGAGGGGCGACCACAATGGACACGCCGTACTCCTTGGCCACACTCTCACAGTGTTGTGCAAGTAACACAGCCCTCTCGCCGGTTGCCTGTGGATACGTCTTGAAGTTGATGGCAACCACTGGTAGCTCTATCTGAACCATGGCTCTCTCCTCTAACAGGTCGCTGTCTGCGCCTGACCTGCAAGGGGGCCGCTGCGTCTGCCTAATAAGCTTGCTCCCCGACAGGACTACTGATGCTATCGCGCAGCTCCAACCAGCAACTTCAGAAGAGGATTCCGCGCATAGCCTCTCCTGTTGAGGTCTGTAATGGATTTTCTTAGCTCGATCTTCACGTATTTTCCAGGCTCGGAGTTCCGGTAGTAGTGCATGTAGATCCTTGAGAACTCCTCAAAGTTTGGAGCATCTAATAGTTCGCGAACCACATCATTGGACACTCGGATAAAGACATCCTCGTCGGGAATCGCTCCAGTCCCGTATTCAATCGGGCCGTTTGCAGCCTTCTTGATCCACACTCTCTCGCCCATGGCCATAATCTCAAGGGAGAACTCATCGGGCCCCTCGACCGTGGAGGCAATGGATGTCTCCTCGAGCAGGTACCTCAGACGCCGGGGCAGGGAGTCGTGATAGGGTATGGTGTCGTCCCGTCTGACAGCTACGGTTTCAGCCTCCGCCGATTCTTCCTCGACGACCTCTTCCGCGGAGGGCGCCTCTTCTGTCACTGCCGCGGTTTCCGACTCCGGTGCGGACTCGGCCGCCTCAGCTGCGACTGACTCCTCAGCCGGCTCGACCTCGGGCTCGGCTTCTTCTTCCTTCTTCTTACGTCCAAACAGTCTGCGAATGACCATCGTCTTTTCAACTCCTCAGTCGGAGAACAGCATTGGTTTGAGTGGGGCATGGCGCTTTGCCAGCATCGGCCCCCGTCTTCATCAGAAGGAAATACTCACATGCAAAAAAAGGTAGCTTGTACTTTCATCTTGGGACTATCTTGATGTACAGGTGCTCGTCCGGACGGATTCTTTCAATTGAGCGATAAGAGGACTCGCGGTCTTCTTGTCCCGACGACCCCACAGCTCATCTACAAGCAAATCACGGATGGCGATGCGAATCACCTCGGATCTGTTCGGATACATCGCACGCTCGATGAGTTGATCCATTCCTTGAACGTAAGACTCGGGCAGGCAAATTGTGACTACTTTCATTCTCCTTCGATAAGCACGGTCACAGACATGCTAATGAACTCGTGTCATTCCCCCATGACAACCGTAGTAATACTCGCTTCGACCAATCACATATATCAGGCCGCTGAGAGGAAACAGGCGGCGCCCCTGTAGAGGTGAATCTGAAACATGGGAAAGGGTAAGTCAAAAGCCGGCAAGATTCGTGCTAGTCACATACTCGTCGAGAAACACAGCCAGGCTCTTGAGATCATTCGAAAGATCTCAGAGGGCGCAGACTTCAAGGAGATGGCACGACAGTACAGTACGTGTCCGTCAAGAAAGAAGGGCGGGGACCTCGGCTGGTTTGGCCGCGGACAGATGGTGCCTGAGTTTGAGCGTGCAGCCTTCGCCCTGAACGTGGGCCAGATGACACATGAACCGGTAAAGACCAAGTTTGGTTATCACATCATCAAGCGAACCGGCTGAGCCTGACCTATTCATAGTAGAAATAGGGAGAAGCGGGAGAGAATCCCGCTTCGCAGACTACTCTGCAGAGTCGGACGTGTCCGTGGTCTTGCCCGTTGGGATGATCTCCTGATCTGAGAATCGCTTCTCAAATCTCGTGAGGACGCTTGGTAGAGTCGTGTACTCCATGGACTCTTCATCCAAGCGATGCGGCATGAACGGTCCATGACGACGCAAATAGTCAACAATCTCCATCGCTCTCTGGCGTGTGCTATCAAATGCAACGTCCTCGAAGAAGTCAACAGGCCCCAGAAGAAGACCGTCGTGAACTTGGAAGCCGAGGCCCACAACTCGTGGGGGACCATCGAAGCGTGTGCATCGAGAGTCCTTTAGGCCCACCGGCATGAACGGTCCGATGTGTGAGCCGCGCATCCAACCTGCCACCATGTGCGGCAGTGTGAACGCCTCGAGGACCTCGCCCATTGCGGGAAGACCAGAGTGCGCCCGAATGATTGCGACAGGATCATCCTTGCCTATGTACTTGCCAGCAATCTGATGCAGCTTGTCTGTGCTCACCGCCGCGGCCACAAGCCCGTCCTTCCGGTAGACCTTCTTAATGGTGTAGCGGCTGGTGCTCCCCAACAAGGCTAGAAGGTCGTACATCTCCTCGGGACATCGCATCTCAACGAAGTGCGGTGTTGACTGTTTGATGTCCTGAATAACAAAGATGAATCCCTGGTGAAGATTGGGATCTATTACGAGACCCGCCGTGTTGAAGGGGTCTGCGAACATCCTGAATAGGGGATAGTTGAACGCACCTGGCTCGGTCTTGTCGGCCATGAATATGGCTATAGGCTCCGACTTTCTCTCCTCAATCGTCATCTCAGCAGAGCCGGGACCCATTCCACGGACGTTGCCACTGAACGTGTCTGAGAGAATGTCCTGTCCAGCGGCGTAGATCTTCTTCTCACGACCAAGCTTGGCGCCCTCATTGAAGATGTCCCATGCCAGCTGGTGAATCTCTTCGTTGTTCTCGCCCTTATGATGTGTCATGATAAGTTCAAGATCATCGCCGGCATTAGCGACATAGTAGTCCTTGATAATGCCCTTCTGGACGCCCTCCTTGAGTCGTTTCCGCGCCAACTCCATCAGAAAGTCAGGCACGACAACGTGACCGGCAAGCGATCCGATGTCAGCCTTGATGACGCTTATTGTGGTTTCAACCATGGTTGACATGCTCCTGATTATGCGTGATCATACAGTCGAGGTCAAATGCCTCCTCGCTGAGGGGCCTCACGCGGTAAAGCCGCCTTTTAGCCGTGTCGGAAACACATTCAGCGAGGTATGCCCAGTCAACTATTCTACGTACATATAACAGTTTGGAATGATTGCTCAGAGCGACGTTACATCATGATAATTCGTTTCAGTTCCTCGGTCACACGCAGGGCCTCATCCCAAGGACGCTGCCAGATGTTCCTCCCGAAGATTAGCCCTGCTGCACCCTGTTCCATGCACACGCGAGCCCGCAGGAACAGCTCCTCATCGCCAATCTTGTGGCCGCCGGAGAATATGACCAGTGTCTTACCAGCCGATTCTATCACTTTGCGAACACGCTCCTCAAGACTCAGGCTCAGCGAGGCATATGGTTCGGGCTGGTCCTTCCTTCGCTTGGGGTCGTCAACGGGAACGTTCAACTTGACAACATCAGCACCCAGCTCACACGCAACCCGCGCCGCATAGTCTATGACGTAGAGCGAGTCGCGGCCACCCTTCCGCTCTACGGCCTCGCCTCGAGGATAGGCCCACAGGATAACAGGCATCCCGTACCTGTCAGCATCTGCCTTCACTCTGCGGAACTGCGTGAAGTCGGCATGCTGGTTCGGGCTCCCGACATAGAGTGTGTAGCCGATTGCATCAGCACCGATTCGAACCGCATCTTCAACTGAGGCAGTCATTGCAGAGAGGGCGTGCGTGTCAGGAGGGATACGAGTCTTTCCGTTGATTTTGAGGACAATCGGCACTCTGCCCGCGAATGGGCGGGCGTACTTCTCAGCAAGACCCAGATGCAGGGCGATTGCCGAGAAGCCCCCCTCTACTGCCAATCGGAACTGAAAGTTCGGGTCGATTGACTCAGGATTCGGAAAGAAGTCGACCGGGCCGTGTTCCAAGCCCTGATCGATGGGAAGAATGAGTAGACGACCGTTCCCCGGCCCATGCTCGTATAGCAGTCTATGCAAGCGCACTCGTTTTCCCAGCGGCAGATAGTCGAGCTCATCAAGAACACTCATCGAACTCACCACACAAACATCTGCAATATGACTCCGACCTATAGAAGCCTTTGTTTCGAAAGTGACAAATCGGGGCCCACCAGTAGTCATGTGAAGAAAGATGACTGGAGGAAAGGTGTCAGCAACAAGGCCCGTCACTGAGGACCGCAAGCAGTACCACCTTGAGGTGGTAGAGGGCGATGTCGCTCCGACGGTCCTGCTTCCCGGCGATCCCCAGCGGGTTGAGAAGATCAGTGCCTATTGGGATGAGGCAAGAGAAGTTGCGTCGCACAGGCAGTTCGTGACGCACACAGGCAGGTACAGGGGAGTCCCCATCTCTGCATGTTCGACGGGTATTGGAGGCCCGGGGACTGCCATTGTCGTTGAAGAACTGGCAAATGTGGGGGCAAGGAACTTCATTCGTGTCGGCTCCACAGCCACACTCAAGAGCGACATCGAATTGGGAGATCTCATCATCTCGACGGGGGCAGTTCGCTTGGAGGGAACAAGTCGTCAGTATGTTCGTCCAGAGTATCCAGCGTCTGCCTCTTATGAGGTCGTCCTTGCTCTTGTTGAGGCGGCCGAGTCACTTGGACTTACGTATCATCTGGGCATATCTGCATCAACTGACTCGTTCTATCTCGGTCAGTCACGACCGGGCTTCAATGGGTACGTCCAGACAATGAGCGAGAATCTCATCAAGGACCTGACTAGAGCCAACGTAGCGAACTTCGAGATGGAGGCGGCAACCCTATTCACACTGGGGAACATCTACGGTTTTCGTACAGGCGCTGTATGCGCAGTCTATGCCAACCGCACAAGGGATGAGTTCGCCGTCAGAGGAGAAGACGATGTCATCAGATGTGGCAACGAAGCAGTGAGGATTCTTGCTGAGATTGACGAGGAGAAGAGTGCGGCTGGAAAGAGGTACTGGTTTCGGGGTCTCTGAAACGGCATCACTTGCCGACGTAGTAATACTCACCAGATGCCTTCTGCTGGGTGTCCAGCTGAGAACCCTCTTTGTTGACACGAGGCCGGCCGGTCTGCGGGTCCCGACGGAAGGTCACACCCATATCCTTGAGGAACATGTTCATACCCTTCCTTAGAGTCATCACCGATGAGGCAACACCCTTTTTCCCAGGAATGCCGCTGAAGACCACCATGCTATCACTCAGGTAATCAGCCATGAGAATAGAGTGCTCGACGACAAAGGCTGTCTTCCGGCCGCTCTGAATCATTCGCCTGATGGCACGCGATGCTGCAAGCCGCTGCTCAACATCAAGGAAGGCCGACGGCTCGTCGAACAGATAGATGTCAGCATCCCGCGCAAGACACGCTGCTATCGCCGCCCGCTGCATCTCGCCGCCACTTAAGTCGGTGATCGCATGATCCAAGAGGTTCTCAAGCTCCAACCGCCGAAGCACCGTCGTACGGAAGTCTGCAGTGTCGACAACGCTCCCGCCCGCCTCGCGAAGATACATCCGCAGGGTTCCCGGAAAGTCCTGCTCGACGTACTGAGGCTTGTAGGACACCCTCAACTCTGTCCCGCTCACTGTCTGCTTTGGAACCTCACCCTCGTCGGGCTCGATTATGCCTGCGAGCATCTTCACGAAGGTGGTTTTTCCAATCCCGTTCGGTCCGAGGATGCCTACAATCTGCCCGCGGGCGACTCGACCACCCTTCACAGTGAGCTCAAAGTCCTCGAATCTCTTTCTCATGTCGCCGTACTCAAGCAGAGTTTCTGCGCCCACGAACTCCTCATCCTCCGAGGTCATGCCCTTGAATGAGATTGAGGTGTCACGGAAACGCATGTTCTCACTGGGGATGAACCCGTCAAGGAAGATATTGATGCCAACCCTTGTACTGTGAGGATGTGACACGATGCCGTAGACTCCTGGCTCGCCATAGAACATGCAGACAAGATCTGACACGTAGTCGAGAATCGAAAGGTCGTGCTCGACAACCACAACAGTCTTGCCCAGGTCAGACAGATGGCGAATGGCTCGGCCCACACGAAGGCGTTCCCGCACATCAAGATATGCGGTCGGCTCGTCGAAGAAGTAGATGTCGCCCTCTCGAACTATTGCAGCCGTGACTGCCACGCGTTGCAGCTCGCCGCCGCTCAGGAACTTGATGGGGCGGTCCCAGATCTCGCCCAGACTCATATCATCCTTTAACTCATCAAGACGACCTGACGAATCAGCCGATTCCAACAGCTCACTGATGGGACGATCTGCGATGGACTTGACCTTAGGAAGGTCGGTGATTGACTGCGGTTTGTGCACCGCCGTGATAGAACCATCCCGCATCTTCTCGAAGAATGGTTGTAGTTCCGAACCCCGATATTGCAGGATTATCTCGTGCCAGTCGGGTGGGTCGTCCGGTCGTCCAAGGTTCGGCTTCAGCTCCCCTGCGAGGATGCGAATCGCAGTTGTCTTTCCTACACCGTTCGGGCCTATCAGCCCAAGTACCCGGCCCTCCTTTGGTATGGGGAGCCTGAATAACTGGAATCCGTTGACCCCGTATCGGTGACTGGAGTCGGTCTCGAGCTTCTCTGGCAGGTTCACAATGCTGATGGCGTGATAGGGGCACTTTCTGACGCATATGCCCTCGCCAGAACAGAGCTCCTCCACTATGACGGGGGGTTTGTCCGGCCCGTCGGGAAACACGACCGTTTCATCGCCTGTACGGACGCGCGGACAAAACCTGCGGCACTCGTGAGAACAGTCCTTCGGTCGGCACCGCTGTCTGTCGATGACTGCAATTCGCATCTGGTCTCACCTGCCAGTGGTTGTTCAACTCGGAGTGTGTCGCTTTATAGCGCTTTGGCTTCGATACGGCCAGTTGGAAAACCTTTTGTGTTGACAGCAGAGGATGAGCCATGGAAGTGACATCATGGGACTGCTTGACCACCTGCTAGAGATTTTCAGCTACCGACACAGCCTCCGAGGAGCAATCGCTCAACCTAATGATCTCATGCGGCTGATTCAACAGGTACATCGGAGAACATTTCTCAGGCTGACGGGCAAGCTCCCAATGAGTACTGTACCATTGACACAAGCCGGGAACACCGGTGGATGCTCCCCCACCAC
>CAZSTY010000011.1:0-13298 GCA_964609885.1 uncultured archaeon | reverse complement strand
TGATAGGAGTGCCGTTGTAGTACAGCAGCTGACCCCAAATATAGGCTGTTTCGTTAAGATGGTAGTACGTACTGTTGGACTGTACTGAGATGGTTGTAGTGTAGTTGGTGATTGTGATGTACAGGTCATCAGAAACATCATCAGCATAGCCTGCAACTGGTGATACAAATTCGGCACGCACAGTCACCGTTCCGAACTCGTGGTCAATTGGTATGTCGAATGCAAACTCGTACAGGCCTGTCGTGCTGCTCGTTAGAACCGTTGTGAGGTTGAAGGTCCCCGTTCCGTTCGCCCACCAAATCGTTACAGGAGCATTGCCAAGGGCAACTCCGCCTGCCTCTGGAAGGGAAACGGTACCAGAGAACGTTATGGTCTCACCCGGATGAGCTGGGTTGATGTCCGATGCTATGGAGACCTCGGTAATCCATTTTTGAACTGTGATATTGAGTGTGGGTGAGTCTGTGGCCTGATAGCCGCTCGTACCGGGATCAAAGTGAGCCCAATACTGTACGGTTCCAAAGTACGTATCGGGAACTGTGTAGTTCACCTCATAGTAGCCGTTAGAGTCTGTAATTGCGCTTCCAATCATAATGGCACCGGTACCCGTGTCCCACCATACGGTGACGTTGTACCCCACAAGTGGTGAGGACGACGCTTGGTCGGTTGCGTTCCCGAAGATTGTGATCTGTTGGTAAGGATGAACTACATCTGGATCACGCGGCGAAGAGTCAATAGTCAGGTCCACGAGATTGGTGAGAACTTGGACATCAATGGAGTTGCTCCACGTACCAAGAATGTTTGTCATGGTTGAGGACCAGTTTGCCTGAGCAGGATATGTACCGTCTGACTGCGACGTTGGAATCACATAGTTGTAGGTGAATCCGCCAGTGGAGTTCGTCTGGACCGTGCCAACTTGGAACCCACCGAAGAATATCCCAATCTGTTCAAATGCAAGAGCGGTGCCGTTGTCCAGTACAGCAACCCCTTCATAGTGAAGGGTCGAGCCTCTGTAGACCACCGTCGGAGTAACGCTTAGTGTAATGGAAGAGGTTCCCTTTACCGTGACCGTTGAGTTATCGGCCGAACGCGCAGGAAGCAGCACCGGAATTCCCTCATCAGTATACTCACCCAAGTACTGGGACCATACCTCATGAGGGCCGAGGCTCATGCGTGGGTCGAAGGGATCGACTGTCGTGTCCAATGAATAAGTTCCGTCGGACTGAATTGTTGCGTTTCCCAAGAAGTAGTCGTCCCACATTATCTGAATCTGGTCGTTGTTCAAGGTGGTTCCGTCGACAGGGTTGCCACCAACAGTCATGAGACCATGTATGTGAAGCGTGTCATCCCACAGAGCAACATACGTGTCGAGCCCGAGCTGAAGATCCACATCAACGGTCGCACTGAGAACGAATCCACCCCCAAGACTGGGCGACGAGTATGGATTGGGCTGGGCAACCACATAGATGGATGTGAAGTTTTGAACCGTGAAGGTTTCACCCTGATAGATTGCCGTGATATTGTGCAGTCCAGGCGTCGCAGTGTCTGGAAAGGCATAGGTGAGGTTTGCCAGCGGCAAGTACTTACCCTGGCGAATGTCGGCTGCGCCCATGAGCCGATCGTCAGTCACATCACGGAATATTATCTGTTCACCAGCAGTCACAGGAACCTGATTGACTGTTAGCAATGCGCTGAGAACAAACTCCTCGCCAGTCACTACCCATGGCTTCTCTACATTTGGCCAGACATAGATCTGAGCAGCCCCCTCTGGAACATTCTCCGGAACTTCACCACCGCCCATGTCGGAGGGTAGCGGAATAGGGATTATCTGGACCCATTCGCCCTCGCCAGTCGGGGCCATGGGAACGTACACCTCGGCCCAGAACATCATATGACGAACTCGAATAGTCCGGTAGCCACCCTCCGGGTCACCCACAGCATATCCAATGACCAGCCTAGCGGGGATGTCCAAGTACCTCATGAACACGCAGTAGGCCGTGGCAAAGTCCATCGGAAGACCACCGCCACGTTCGAGAAACCAATCTGTGACTTCGCGGCCTCTCTCTGGTCGCTCGGCGTACTCGGACTCGTCAATCATCAGGCTGAATGTGTTCTGAAAGTAAGTCGCTACGACAGACGCAGTTTCAAGGGCATTATCGCCGACACCCTCAAACTGAGAGATGTTGTCAATGACCCGCTGCGTGAGCTGAACTCCTGCCAGTGCGGGACGGCCATACATGTCGCGAATACTGGGCGGCGCCTGGTCGCCTGGCAGAGCGTTGTCTGCTATGTTCGTGAGGTCTTGATTCTGAAACGTGATGTCGTAACTTATCAGCACATGTTCGCCAGTTGGGGCCTCTATCATGGGGCTGAACATCAACGTACCATAGTCATCGGTCACGAGATCATATTGAATTAGGCGCGACTCCGCATCACGTTGGTAGACACCGTTCTCAACATGTCCCGTCGTGAACGAGTCCTGAATCACAAGGATTGACGGAAAGAGAGTGGGAATCTCAATGGATCCAACGTTAGGGCCAGCAGTGACGTTGAGAACAACCGTATAGATCTGGTTTCCAATCGCCTCGGCGTCCTGCCTTGTGATGAGGCGTGGCTTGAAGTCTGTTGTCGCAGTCGAACTCTTGCCCCAGCTTGACCCATCATATTCATCATACGCACCACTACGCCAGAGCTGCGGAGGGTCTTCAGGAGTGACATAGAATATGACATGGTCAAGTTGGTCGAGCAAGTCCTCGGGCAACTGCTGATCCAGTGGCACATCGGTGTAGTTGATGTTATCAAACCAGTTTGACTTGCCACCACTCCATTCGATGTTGTAGGGCCATGGTGCCACACTGCTGTACTCCTCGTGTGGGATCTCCGTTCTCACCATATTCCCCTGGATTTCAACGAAGCTGACCAAGCCCCACACTATTGTCGCGATTATGAATATCGAGCCCAGAAGTGTTGAGATGCCCATCTTCTTGCGGGAGACAGTCCTTGCGGCAGTCACGCGACAATCACTCCGTTATCTGGCGGGCCGTGTAGTGGGCTTCAGACCATACCATGCAGCACTCCGGGTCTGAGGATTAAAGGATTTCTCGTAGGTCGCACTTCGATAATCCGACAACATGAAACAATCACCGCTTGAACGATACGAAAGGCCTATCATGAAGACCACATGCTGTCATGTCGATGATGCAACCAGACAGTGAGAGCCTTATCGATGCCTATGTGCGCGGCGTCTTCGCTGCAAATCAGGAGGGCGCTCATACCTACGATCATACAAGACGTGTGTATAGAATTGCGCTTGAGATTGGACGAGCGCTTGGTGCGAACCTCAGGGTACTTGGCGCCGCAGCACTGCTCCACGATATCGGTAGGACGAAAGAGAAGGAGCTGGGCATATCCCACGCAATTCTATCAGGTCAGATGGGACGGGAGGCACTGAAACGGGCAGGCTACACGGATGAAGAGGTTGAAGAGATAGTAGAGGCCATTCGCACGCACAGGTTCAGTGAGGGCCTTGTGCCCACAACACTTGAGGGCAAGATTCTGAGCGATGCCGACAAGCTGGACGCAATTGGAGCCATTGGTGTGTATAGGTCCATTGCTCAGTCGGTCGTTACCGGTAGGGGGCCCGAAGGTTTTCTGAAACATGCGGACGAAAAGCTGCTTCGCCTCAGGGATCTAATGTTTACGCAACCAGCAAAAGAACTTGCTGAGGAACGACACAGAATCCTGAGCGCCTTTGTAGAGCAGCTCCGGCAAGAGATTGGTGAAGCTTAGTTCTTGTCGGCCGCCAATAGAAGCTCAAGATACGATTCACGTATCGAGCCTTCAGGGTCTAGCCCCAGTTCTTGGGCCACCTTGAGTATTCGCTCTCGCGCAGGCGTCACCTGTTCGCTCGAGCCCACATCAATCTCAAACTCCACGAATACACCCAGACCTTCCACACGGTCGAGACATATCTCCATGTCTTCAAGTTGAAAGATGCTCCTGCGCTTACGAACTTCACGGACGAGCTTGAAACCCAAATGAGAGAGAATTGAGCGGACAGCAGTGAAACTGGTCAGTCGAGTCGACACCTCCACGCGGGTCTTGCTTGCCGGGTCAATCTTGGGGCCCTTATAGGTCAGTTCGAACACCTCTCGAGCAAGGGCTGTGGCAGATTCCTCCACAATTTTGTGTCTCACTCGCAGTGCCTCGTCTGTCGACGAGAAGTCCCTGCAAGGATGATTGTAATAGGAGTCAACATGAACCTCAATGCGACGAAACTCTGCATGAGCACTCAGTAGCTTCTCAGCAAGCGGCTCCCCGGTGTCGATAGGAATCTTGACTTCGACCTCAAACAATTCTCTCACCAACTGTCATCGCTGCTCAGCCACGCGTTAGATGTTTCTATTGAGGACGCCATTCGCCACAAGCCACATATCTTGTGCCACGTCTTCAGTCCCGGATACAATGACGCATCTATACTCCACAATCAGGTGTTCAAAGTGCGGTCGGGAATACACCATCGATGATGTCCCACCAAATGATGGATGTGGGGGTCGGATAGAGTTCCTCCTAGACGTTGAAGCGGCGAGGGAGATTGTCACAAGGGAGAGTTTCAGAAGAACGGCGACAGGATTGTGGCGATATGCGGACTTGATGCCAATCAGAGATGGTAGGGCCGTAGTGACCCTAGGAGAGGGAAACACACCGTTTCTTAGAGCTGAGCGCCTTGGAGAGCTGATGGGCCTCAGACATCTCTATCTCAAGAACGAAACTCTCAACCCAACGGGTTCCTTCAAGGATAGACCCATCTGTGTGGGAGTTATCCGAGCCATGCAGGACAACGCTCATACCGTCGTCGCAGCCTCGTCCGGAAATGCGGCTGCATCGATGGCCGCGTACGCAGCAAGGTCCGGCCTTCGTGCAGTGGTGCTTGTCCCCAGTACTGTGCCCTCAGGAAAGCTTGTGCAGCTACTTGTATTGGGTGCCAATGTCTTCAGAGTACGAGAGAAGGAAAAGGGAGTAGATCCGACTACTCAGCTCCTCTGGGATGTCAATGGCATGGATGGATGGGCCCCTGTTCCCTCATTTGGGCCGTTCAATGGATTCCAGTTTGAGGGAACGAAGACTCTCGGATATGAGATTGCTGAGGACATGCACTGGCAGACACCAGACTGGGTCCTGTTTCCCACCGGTTCAGGGGGACTGATGGCGGGAACAATGAAGGGTTTCATGGAGTTTGAACAGATCGGGCTCATTGACGAGATGCCCCGCCCAGTTGTTGTTCAACCAGAAGGGTGTGCACCTGTTGTGCGGGCTCACCTTGATTCATTGACGAATCAGATTCAACCTTGGGGCCCCACCTCTACAATCTGTGGAGGACTCGCAGACCCCATACCATGGGATGGCGACGTGGCCCTGCGGTATCTTAGGCGCACCAATGGAGAGGCAGTGTCCGTATCCGACGAAGAGGTTCTGAGATGGCTTGTCCAACTAGCAAGACACGAGGGCATGTTTGCAGAGCCAAGTGGGGTTGCAGCACTGGCAGGTCTGATGCAGTTAGTGAACGATGGCGTGATTGATAGCAGTGATACCGTCGTTGTGCCGATAACAGGTAGTGGCTTCAAGGACCTGGGGGCAGCCAAAACGCAGCTCGCTGAAGCACCCATCATTCCGCCCAGCAAGGACATCCTGCTGAGGCATCTGGGGAACAGGAGGGATGACAAATGATCGACGATAATGAACGCAGATTCATGGATGAGGCCATCATGGAAGCGCGAATAAGTGCTGACGAGGGAGGAATACCAATCGGAGCCGTGCTGGTGATAGACGATAGGATAGTAGGAAGAGGCCACAACCAACGAGTCCAGAGAAACAGCGTCATTCTTCATGCCGAGATGGACTGTCTTGAGAGTGCTGGTCGACTCTCAAGTAGTGAGTATAGGAGAGCTACACTATACACTACGCTCTCTCCCTGTGACATGTGCAGCGGGGCAGTCTTACTCTATGGTATCCCACGTGTCGTGATAGGGGAGAATCAGAGTTTCCGAGGGCCAGAGGAGTATCTTCGTGAACGGGGAGTGACCACAGTTGTACTAAACCACGTCGAGTGCATCCAGATGATGCATCAGTTCATCAGGGAGAATCCAAGTCTGTGGAGTGAGGACATAGGTGGATGAGGTGGGAGCCACATGATGCCACGCAAGGAACTGCGGGAACGCGCCAGGTCACTGGCCAAAAAGTACGGATACCTGCAATACATGACTGAGAGGTATCTCGCCCTCTGGGGAGAGGAGGAAACCTTGCAGTTCCTCGAGGCCTGCGAGAGGCCTGTGAGAACGGCAATCCGAATCAATACGCTAAAGAGCCCGATACGAACAGTGGTGGAACGGCTTGAAGACAAGGGTGTGCACCTTGAGCAAATCCCTTGGGTGCCGGAGGGGTATTGGGCTGACTCTGGTGGAATGTCGCCTGGTGCGTTGACTGAACACATGTTAGGGCTCTACTATGTACAGGGAGTCCCGTCGATGACAGTAACACGCGTTCTCAATCCAAAGCCAGGAGATGTGATTATGGATCTAGCAGCGGCACCGGGTGGAAAGACCACGCACGCAGCACAGTTGATGAACAATCAGGGAATCATTCTTGCAATGGAACAGGACAGACAGCGTCTTGCAAGTCTAGAGAGTAATGTTTACAGATGCGGTGCAGACAATGTTATAATACTTCGCGGAGATTCGAGAAAGGCGCAGACGATTGGAATTCGCCCCAACAAGATTCTACTGGACGCACCGTGTTCTGGTGAAGGTCTTCTTCCAGTTGATCCTTCACGGAAGACGAGCAAGAGCATGGCGGATATCAGGTTCTGTGCCACACGGGAAATCGAGCTTCTGGAGGCTGCGGTGAACGTGTTGGCCCCAGGTGGAACCATGGTCTATTCGACCTGCTCCATTGCGCCTGAAGAAGGTGAATACGTCATCGATGATGTGTTGCGCAGGCACCCGGAGATACATGTCGTGCCCATCGAGATGGAATTCGGCTCACCAGGCTACGCGAAGCCATACGGCGTGGAGATGGACAGTTCGTTGGTTCTTGCTCGGCGTTTCCTCCCTCACCTTCACGAGACCGAGGGCTTCTTCATCTGTGGACTTGAGAAGGAGGATGAGGAAACATGAGTGTGCGACTTGTCGACCCGATGGACTGGGAGCCAATCAAGGAGCAGATAGATTCGGACTTTGGTGAGAATGTGCTCCAGAAACTTGTGGGAGATCTTGCACCGGTGAGTATCCAGAGGGGAAATACAGTTTCATTCTATCTGGTTCCGACTGGGTGGATTGAATACCTTCAACGGGGGTTTGGTGACTTCACACCTTCGTCCATGGGCATCTGGCTCGGAGATATGTCGAATAACAGGTTCAGAGTCAGCATTGCAGTCGTAGAGAGGCTTGCCAGACTCACTGACAGAGAGCTTGTCGTTTCGAGGAGGGGAGCGGAGTCCTTCACGTACGGGAAGAGCATACTACGTGAGTCCGTGGTTTACCTCACACCAGGTCTAAAGCGTGGTCAGCGAGTCATTGTCAAGAATGAGCACGGCGACTGTCTTGGTCTTGCGGCCTTGTCCGTTGACGAGGCCCGCTTGGAGCGACTGGGACCTGAAAAGCTTGTGGCCAAGAACCTCGTGGACATCGGTTGGTTCATCAGAAGACTAGGCTAGACGAACATGTCTGAAGACCGGTCCTCAGACTCAATCGACTTTCTCATCTTCTCCAAGCGTTCAATCTCCTTGCTCTCCTCAAGCAGCTGGTCCACACTGGCATTTAGACCGTATACCTCATTTATCTTCTCAAGCATTGTCGCTGCAGAACGTGGATCGGGGCGACCGCGTGTAGCATAAGTCAGAAGACCCAGTGCCGGATAGTCGCGCATCTCCAGCTCAGCAAGAAGCAATGCCAACGGCCCCGCTACAAAAAGACCCTCCTCCAAGAGGGGGATGGACCACTTATCAAGTAGGGGCTTGTAGGCCGTGGTTGGCACGCAACGCATATCATCGTCGTCTTCCTTAAAGCTGGCATCAAGACCACCGAGGAGAAGGACCTCGGAGAACTCGTTCTCTACAATCCATCGTGCGACTCGGTCTATGAATTGCCACTGCTCGGACTGATGCGGTTGAAAGCGCGGAACGAGAAAGACAAAGCTCTCGTACGCGTAGAGTTCAAACGGCAAGACTAGACGTTCATTCTCCATTGACACAAACAGGGGCAGCATGTCGCTCTTGATGAACCCGACTCTGCGGGCCTCCAGTGTCCGGGTCAGATGGGCGGTGCTGAGGAAACCGACTTCGCCCAGTCCGTGAAATCCGCATATGAAGGTGGAGCCCGGTGCGACCTTGAATCCGTCTTTGAGTATTATCTCGAAGCCCGAGTCCCTTGTTGCTACGAAGGCCATCTCATTCATACCTCAATTGAAGACGAGATGCACTGCTCTTGATTCTCGTCGGAGAGCGCTCGAATCAATCCCTTTTGTACCTGTGTATGTGTCAAAGTAATAGCTTCATGTGGTCACCACACCTCCGCGAGTGATATCACGTCTTGCGCAACAGGCCCGAAAGACTGATACACAACGGTGTCAATCTGAAACCGCTGTGGCTTGCGCAGACAGGGAGCTGAAGTCTTGAGCACGCTCAAGGAACTGGAATACGAACAAGTCTCCCCACGCCTCCTCGAAATCCTGAGGCGAGAGGGATATGTTAGTCTGACACAGTTCCAGACAGATGCCCTTGCAGCCGGCATAATGAGGGGCGAAAACCTTCTTCTTGTGACCTATGACTACGACGAAGCGTATGAGGTTGCAGAGATTGCCGTTCTGAATACGCTGGCTGCAGACTTTCGCGCCCGTGCAATCATTGTCTGCCCGAACCGCCACTTGGTAGAGAAACGGCTCAAGTCGCTGAGACCAAAGTGTCGTAGACTCGGGGTTGAAACCACGGTCATCGTCAGACGCCGGACTGCCGCTGGAGGCCAGCTCAAGGCAGAGCGTCTGATTGTCGCGTCGTTCCACTCACTAAGCATCATTCTGCGTAGCCATCCGGAGATTCTGAATGGTGTCAGATGTGTGCTCATAGAACGGTTGGATCTCATCGGAGAGCCCGAGCTCGGAGCCCGCCTCGAAACGGCCATAGTCACACTGATGGGACGGGACGACTCAGCCCAATGCCTAGGCATCTTGCCCCCGGTCGCCGACTTGGATGACTTGAGCTCTTGGTTGAAGTCGAAGATTGTGACAGACAAGAAGTCAGAGGTGCGGCGAATATTCAGCGTGAAGGTATTCCCGAGCGTGGAAGAATCGCTCACGGATTTGACCGAATTCGTTCATTACAAGCACGGCCAGACGATAATTCTCGCCTCCAACATAGAGGCCTGTGAAACTCTAGCTCTAGCGCTCTCAGGACTTGAGGGATCCAAGGACACTACGCTTGACTTGAGGTTGACACCAGAACAGCGAGATAGGCTACTGGAGCTCGTCGACATTGTGGGATCGTCTTTTCGTGAGTGCAGGCTGACTCAAAGGTTAGTGGCAACACTGAGGAGAGGCGTTGCGTTTCTGCATGAGGGGATTCCGAGGGCCCAGAGAAGAGAGGTGTCGGCCGCATGGGAGGAGGGGGTGATTCCCGTGCTGGTTATGCCTACCAGATTTGCAATCGCAAGCGGTCTCAGGGCGACGGTGGTCTTCGTGATGGGGGTGTTCATGCAGACAATAGGATGCGACCTCTCAAATGACGACTCCATAAAGATGCTCACAGAATGGCAACTCTCAGAGGTGCTATACTCGGCAGGCCGAACCGGCATGGACACAGAGGGTTTCGGTATAGTCGTTGTGGACAGCCAGATTGAACGACAACGTGTCCTCGACAAGTACTTCGTCAGAGGAACCGATGGTGAACTCCAACCCCGGCTTGGCGAAGTTGACAGCTCCATGGACGACCCTGAGAACGCTCAAGACCTCGTCCTCAGCCAGATGTGTGGACAGCAGGAAGAAACCACGAACCCCTTTGCAATTCTTGACAGGACCTATTGGGCAGCAAGCCATCGGGTAACAGACGTACGTAAGGGAATGGAGCCAGGCGAGGACATTCAGGCCGAGATTCTAATCACACTTCGGGCGACCAACTCCACCATCAAGCGAGCAGAGAACATCCCCGACTCAAGCGTCAGACTCGTGTCAGTCACGCCCACGAAGATAGAGGGCTTGGTTAGAAGCGGCAGCAGAGAGATCTGGCACTATGTCACCCTCAGATCGACAGAGGGCGTGTCTTGCTCTTGCGAGTCGTGGAAGTTCCAAGGAATAAGCAAACACCGACTCTGTAAGCATCTTGTGAAGTTTGCGAACTTTGCACTCAGACAGGAAGAAACGCGGCCCTATGCAGCCTCAGTCATCCAGCAGGCCCTAAGAGGCCTGAGCATCCTTGACGAACTTGAGCGTGAGGGGCTTGTAACGCGGAGAGGGGCTGAGGCCCAATGCACAAGTACCGGAAGGAATGTCGTGTTACTGGGAGTTCCGGTACCAGATGCGAAGAGAGTACTAAGAGCGATTCGTCAACGGAGAAGAGGCCTGTCAAGGATACTTATCGACACTGTGGTTGCCCGCACTGGATTTCCAGAGAGTATAGTCAGGCAGGCTGTACACAGGCTTCCAGCCGAGAGCATAGAGGCCATAGTTCACGAAGAAGACATGCCAGGACTTATCGAGAACATTGTGGAAGAGGTCTATTACGTCAATACGATCTTGCTAGGACTAATGAGTGGGGAGGCACGGAGAGGTCTGAACAGAGAGGCACTCTCACTACAACATGCCCTGAACAAGATGCTGACACAGGAAGTCGACTAGCCGACATGCCTGTCTGTGAAGGTTTTTTAGGGCGTGACCTTGCCGGGCGGGCATAGCTCCAGCAGCCGCAGGTGGACCATGATGAAGTTGTTTGAACACGAGGCAAAGGATATCTTCCGTAGCTTCGGCATGCCAACTCCTCCTGGAGGTGTTGCTAGAACACCAGAGGAGGCAAAGAAACGAGCCGAAGAGATTGGCAAGCCTGTTGTTGTCAAGGCACAGGTGTTGACCGGAAAGAGAGGAAAGGCTGGCGGCGTCAAGTTCGCAGACACCCCAGAGGAGGCTGCCAAGGTCGCTGAGCAAATCCTGACGATGCGGATAAATGACCTTCCAGTCGAGGCCGTGCTTGTCGAAGAGAAGCTGGATATTGCTCAGGAGATCTACGCCGGAATCACCATCGATCGTAACGAGAGAAAATATGTCGTGATAGGTAGTTCTGCAGGAGGAATGTCAATAGAGGAGCTGGCCGCAGAACAGCCTGAGAAGATCATCAAGAGATACGTGGAGCCGTTCTTGGGCTTCCAGCCCTTCGAGGCCCGAGAGATGGCGATTGCCATGGGCTTCAAGGGGAAGGCCATCTCCAAGCTCGCAAGCTTCTTCCTCAAACTGTGGAAGATTGTGGAGGCATACGATGTCGAACTGACTGAGATTAACCCGCTCATTCTGACAAAGGATGGCAGATTCCTCGCAGCCGACGCGAGGCTCAACATTGACGATAATGCGCTGTATAGACACAAGGACCTCATTGAGAAACTGAAGCGCGAGCCTGTTGAGCAGAACGAACGAGAAAGAAGGGCCGCGGAGGAGGGCATGGCATACGTAGAACTCGATGGTGACATTGCCTGTATCTGCAACGGTGCTGGGCTCACCATGGCCACATTGGATGCTGTAGCACTGCATGGTGGCAGGGCCAGTACATTTCTCGATCTGGGGGGCGGCGCGGATGCAGAGAGGGTCGAAAAGGGAATCGAGATTGCCCTGATGTATCCGAAGGTCAAGGCCATCCTGATAAACATCATGGGAGGAATCACACGATGCGACGAAGTGGCTAGGGGCATTGTTGCAGCCCGCAAGGAGAAAGGCATTGATGTCCCAATGGTGATTAGGATGGTCGGCACCAACGAGGAGGAGGGACAGAAGATCCTCAACGAGGCAGGAATACCGTTTCTGAGCACAATGGAAGAGGCCGCATCGAAGGTCGTTGAGCTGGTCAAGGAGGTGTCATGAGATGGCGGTACTTGTGGATAAGGACACACGTGTCATAATTCAGGGAATTACAGGCTCGCAGGGAACGTTTCACTCGGCAGCAATGAAGGAATACGGCACACGGGTTGTTGCCGGAGTGACGCCGGGAAAGGGAGGCACAGAGGTCAATGGAGTTCCTGTGTACGATAGCGTGAAAGAGGCAAGAGATGCACATGATGCCACTGCGTCAGTGATCTTTGTTCCTGCACCCTTCGCCGGAGATGCGGCACTGGAGGCGATCGCAGCCGACCTCAACCCCGTAGTCATCATCACAGAGCACGTCCCTGTGCGAGATGAGATGCGAGTCATTCACGCGGCGGCGGCAAAGGGAACGACGATAATCGGTCCAAATACACCTGGAATCATCACCCCTGGAGCAAGACAGAAGCTCGGGATAATGCCGGGTCATGTATTTGCGGATGGCCCTGTTGCACTCATGTCAAGAAGCGGCACGCTCACCTATGAGATCGCTGCGGGAATGACCAATGCGGGAATTGGAATCACGACCGCCATCGGTCTGGGAGGCGACCCATGTGTGGGACTGACAACAGTTGAGGCGGTACGCCTCTTTGAGAGGGATCCCGCCACCAAGGCGATGGTAATCGTGGGTGAGATTGGAGGCGACGCTGAGGAACGCGCTGCGGCATACATAAGGGAACACGTGGACATCCCAGTTGTCGGGTTCATCGCAGGGAGGACCGCTCCGCCCGGCAAGAGGATGGGCCACGCCGGAGCAATCATCAGTGGTAGCTCTGGTACTGCAGCAGCGAAGATTAAGGCCCTGAACGATGCGGGAGTCCCCGTGGCGGAGAAGCCCAGTGACGTGGCGAGGCTCTTGAAGGAGATGCTGTAGACGCGGATTCCCGGCCAAGTGGTTTACAGCGATAGTTTTTTAACAACACCCGGCTGGGAAACCTGAGCGGGCCTGACGTAAGACCCTATCGTCCGCATAGAGCATGAAGAGGTCACATTGATGCCAGTTGCAGACATTGAGAAGCGAAGACTTGCACAGCACTATCTGCTCTACAAGTCGGTATGCCGGTACTGTGGAGCAACGAATCCTCTCAATGCCAAGAAGTGCAGGAAGTGCAAGAACAAGGACCTCAGACCAAAGAGGCGGTCGAAGAAGTAATAGGGTCGTCGGGCACATGCGATGTGGGAATGGGCCGGTGATC